>NZ_JAEQCI010000096.1:10211-30776 GCF_020738565.1 Microcoleus sp. PH2017_12_PCY_D_A
AACCGGGTTTCTGCCTAAATACCTCGCAACCACACAAAAATTTTTTGTCAGAAACCCAGTTTCTTTTCCCAGCAACTATCAGAAACCGGGTTTCTGCCTCAATACTTCGCAACCACACAAAAATTTTTTGTCAGAAACCCAGTTTCTTTTCCCAGCAACTCCTAAATAATTCCAGCTTTCATAGCTTACAAAAAATACCTCACCGTCGTCACAACCCGACTTCTTTTAGCCCGCAAAGCCGCTTTCAAAAAGAAAGCAGTTTGATTGTGCAGCAATTTTTGGCTCACAAGTTGTAATTTTTTCGCGCTTGTTGAGTCAGTTTCAGCTTCTGTTCTAGAGCTTGCCAATCTTCGGCTTGGATATCGCCCATCAACTCGTCGAGACTGTCGCGGTAAATAGAGAGCGATCGCAACAATTGCTCTCGATTGTACTTGGCTACCATCACTCCCAGCTCGGGGTTGCCGCCGCCAACCCGGCTGGTGTCCCGAAAACCCGAACTCGCCAAATGTTGCGCTAAATTCACAATATCTCGATCGCCCTCTCGATCGCACGCAGCCACCAGCGTCGCGCTAGCCACGATCGGCAAATGAGAAATCCAAGCCACAGCTCGATCGTGTTCTTGAGGGCCGCACCGATAAACCGACGCACCCAACAACCGCGCAATTTCCTCAACCTTCTCCACAGACTGCGCCGGAGTCTGGGCTGTCGGAGTCACCACATAAGGCCGCCCCACAAACAAATCCCTCACCGCCGCCTCAATCCCGCTTTCAGCAGTCCCCGCCATCGGGTGTCCCCCGACAAAATTCGGCCACAGAGCGGACACAGCCTCCACTATGGGAGTTTTTACCGAACCGACATCGGTTACAATCGCATCAGGGGAAAGATGGGGAATTAATTTTTGGACGATCGGCTCGATCGCTCCTAAGGGCGTGCAAATAAAAACCAAATCCGCTTTTGCCATCAAAGACAGGTGTATGCTGGCATCATTGACAACACCTCTTGCGATCGCCCGATCGCAAGTCTGCTGGCGACTCGAAACCCCAACAATATTAAACCCGCGCGATCGTAAATCCAGAGCGATCGAGCCACCAATTAAACCAAGTCCTACAATACCGATATTCATTAGCAATAAAATGGGGATACTTTGATACGGTGCCGCCCCCATGACAGTCGAGGAACTCCTGAAAAAATATGCCGCCGGAGAAAGAAACTTTGCCGGAATCAACCTGACTGAGGCCAACCTCAGCGGCGTCAACTTGAGCGGAGCCAACCTCACAGGTGCGAATCTGAGTGTAGCAAACCTAAGCGGAGCTAACCTCAGCAAAACCAACCTCACCGGTGCCAAACTCAACATCGCCAGACTCAGCGGCGCCCATCTCGGCGGCGCCAACCTCACCGACGCTGACCTCAACGTCGCCTACCTAGTGCGAGTTGACCTCAAAAAAGCTACACTCACAGGAGCCAAACTGATCAGAGCCGAGCTAATTCGAGCCGAACTCAGCGGAGCCAACCTCAGCCACGCCAACCTCAGCGGCGCCACTCTCACCGAAGCCACCCTGCGAGGAGCCAACCTCACTCAAGCCAACCTTCGAGGCGCTCACCTCAGCGGTGCGTGCTTGACAGAAGCCAACCTCGAACAAGCCAACCTGCAAGGCGCCGACCTCAGCAGAGCCGACCTCAGCGGTGCAGACTTGCGAGGCACCGAACTCCGACAAGCCAACCTCACTCAAGCCATACTCAGCGGCGCCGACCTCAGCGGCGTCAATTTGCGCTGGGCCATCCTCAGCGGCTGCAACCTGCGCTGGGCCGACCTGAGCGAAGCCAAATTGAGCGGCGCCGACCTCAGCAGAGCCGACCTCTGCCACGCCAACTTGCTCAATGCCAGTTTAGTTCACGCCGACCTGTCAAACGCCTATCTGATCCGCGCCGACTGGGTGGGAGCCGACTTAACCGGAGCCACCTTAACCGGAGCCAAACTCCACGCAGCTTCCCGACTCGGCATCAAAACCGAAGGCATGACCTGCAAGTGGGTTGACCTGAGTCCCAACGGCGACCACAGTCAAATTTACTGGTTGAACTCCGGAGGAACCCACGATTTTTTTCACGAAAGCTTGCCCACAGTTAGGATTGTAATTGACTCGCCCTTAGACCAAGGCGCTCATTTTGCCCTAGCTGCAACTTATTACCAAATTGCCCAACAATACCCGAGTTTAAGTCAGCCACCCACGATCGAAGTCAGCTCCAGGCGCACCGTACTCGCCTTTAAAATGGACAGCGACGATAAATTATTTGCCACCGCTTACGTTGCCATTATTCCTTTTAACGACGGCGCTACAACTCAGAAAAACCTGATAGCTTTGATGAAAATGATTCAATCCCACGATGCAGGCAAACTTAGCGTCAAAGAATCCAAACACGTCCAGTTATGCAGCAAAGCTCTCAACCAAGCTATCAGCAAAGTAGACCAAATCAAAATTTCCAGTTCTTTTCCCAAAATCGGTGAAAGCATCAATTTTTTTCAAATTCCTACACAGATGCTCTTAATCAACTCCCGCGACCAAAGACTCAGCGTATATCACCACCCAGCCTTCGGCAAGCGCCTGATTAAAAAATACGACCCGAACAACTCCAGCGCAGGCAAGTTAGCTGAAAGCACAAAATTGGGTCAAGCTAATATCGCGAGCATTTTGGATTTTATAAAAGGCTTCCACAATATAGATGTCTAGGCATATTGCATGAAGTTACAAAAAATGCTTATTCTATTTTAAAGGTTGGCAAAACAAAGCTTTGTTCTAGCTAACACATCAGGGAAAGTCAAAAGCATGGACGCCGAAGAACTCATCGCCAAATATGCAGCAGGAGAAAGAGACTTTACTGCCATCCTGCTTTGCGAGGCCAATCTCAGCAGGATCGATCTGACTGGGGCTAATTTCAGCGAGGCAATCTTGAGCCTCACCAACCTGAGCGGCACCAATCTGTCAAAGGCCAACATGAGAAAAGCCAAGCTCAATGTTGCTAGACTCAGCGCGGCCAACCTCAGCAAAGCCAACCTCAGCGGCGCTATCCTCAACGTGGCTAACTTGATTCGGGCAGACCTCAGCGAAGCCCAACTCGTCGAAGCTACATTGATCAGAGCCGAACTGATCCGAGCTGACCTCAGCGGTGCCAACTTGAGCGGTGCCAACTTGAGCGAAGCAGATTTGAGAGAAGCCACCCTCAGAGAAGCCAATCTAGAGCAAGCCGACCTCAGCGGGGCTCACCTTAGAGGCGCTTGTCTGACAGCGGCAAACTTGGAACGGGTGAACTTGCACAGAGCCGACCTCAGCAGGGCAGACTTGCGAGGAGTGAATCTTTGCAATGCCGAACTCAGACAAGCTAATTTGTCTCAAGCCAACCTTAGCGGTGCTGACTTGCGAGGCGCTAATCTCCGGTGGGCCGACCTCAGCGGGGCGAACCTGACGGGTGCTGACCTCGATGAAGCGAGATTGAGCGGGGCTAACTTGTACGGGGCAAATTTGAGCAACGTCAATTTGTTGAACGCGACTCTGGTACACGCGGATTTGACTCAAGCGAATTTGACTCACGCTGATTGGGTGGGCGCAGATTTGACGGGGGCAGCCCTGACTGGGGCAAAAATTTATGCGGTGTCGAGGTTTAATCTGAAAGCTGATGATATAACCTGCGATTGGGTGGATATGAGCCCTAACGGCGATCGCAGCCACATTCAGCGCTTTACCCCAGAAGAATCCCAACGTTTTTTTAATGCTACACCGCCGACAGTTCAAATTATTGTCGATCGACCCCTCGACCCCGATGCTAACTTTGTCCTCGCGGCTACCTACCGCCAAATTGCCAGTCAATACTCGGGTTTGAGCAATCCTCCCAGCATAGAAGTTAATTCGCGGCGCACAATCATATCATTTAGAATAGACCAAGACGAGGAACTATTTCCCACAGCTTTCGTTGCCATTATTCCTTTTAGCGACGCGGCATTTACTCAAAAAAATCTCATTACTCTGATCAAGATGATTCAACCCCAAAACGGGAATAATCTAGGCGTCAGAGTCTCAAATTTGGTAGTGCAATTGAACGTCGCCATGACCAAAACAATTAGAAAAATAGGGGAAATGAAAATGCAGCCGATTCGCCTCGATCGCGAACCGATGTCGAGTTTTTTTCAATCGCCTACCCAAACCATACTGGCAAACTCCAGCGCCGAAACTTTGATGGTTCACTATCACCCCGACTTTGGCAGAAACTTGACCAATTTGTTGGGAGTCAACAAAACCTCGATCGGACCGGCAATTAATGCCCAAAGATTTACAACCCCGCCGCTAAATACGGTGATTGAATTTGTCAAAAGCTTTTATCAGCTCGGTGAGTAAATAATATAAATTTATTTAAAAATTTTATATTAATGCCACATAAAAGTTAGTCCCTCGCCCTTTTAGTCAGGTAACAACAATGGAAGCAGAAGAACTTCTCAAACGATTTGAACTCGTTAAAAGATACACAGAAGGCGACAGAGATTTCACAGGAATCAACCTGAATGAAGCTAATCTCAGCCGCATCAACCTCAGCCAATCAATTTTAAGGCAGGCTAGCTTATTTGTCACGAACATCAGCGGCGCTAACTTGAGCGAAGCTGACTTGAGCGAAGCTAACCTGAATGTGGCTAGACTCAGCAGCACCAATCTCTCGCGGGCAATCTTAAACAAAGCTAGTCTCAACGTAGCAAACTTAGTCAGAGCGGATTTAACGGGAGCTCAATTAATCGGAGCATCCCTGATTAGAGGAGAATTAGTCCGCTGCGAACTTAGCAAAACTAACTTCAGCGGCGCTAACATGACTGAAGCAGACTTAAGAGAGGTAAAACTGACACAAGCTAATCTGTCTGGTGCAAATCTTTCCGGTGCAAATCTTAGAGGTGCTTCAGCAAAAGAATCTAACTTTAAAGACGCTAATTTGCACGGCGCCGATTTGATGAAAGCAGAACTTAACGGCGTCAATTTGAGCAATGCCGATCTGAGACAAGCTTCTTTGCAAGAGGTGAATCTCAGCGGTGCCCATTTGAGCGGAGCTAATCTCAAATGGGCGGATTTAAGCGGAGCTAATCTCACGGGCGCCGATCTGAGCGATACTAAATTGAGTGGAGCTAACCTCAGCGGAGCAGATTTAAGAAATGCTAATTTAGCTAATGCTAGTTTGGTTCACGCAGATTTGACAGAAACCAATTTGATTAACGCAGATTGGGTGGGCGCAGATTTGACAGGGGCAACTTTAACTGGGGCAAAAATGTATTTGGTTCCCAGGTTTGGTATCGTTGCAGATGATATTAATTGCCAGTGGGTTGACATCAGCCCCGCAGGCGATCGCAGTCTGGTGCAACAATTTAATTCGTCGTCTGAGGCGAGAAAGTTTTTAAATCATACGCCGGGGTTAGTGCGAATTGTGGTTGATGCACTTTTAGACCACTCAGCCAACGGCATTTTAGCAACAGCTTACAGCGAAATAGCTAGGCATTACGGAGCCATGAGCCTTCCTCCCAATATTGAAGTCGGCTATCGCCGCACAACTCTGACTTTTAGATTTGATAGCGACGAGCATTTATTGCCAGCAGCTTTTTTAGCGATTGTTCCTTTTAAGGATGCCTTAGAAACTCAGAAAAATGTGGTGGCGGTTGGCAAAAGTATCGCCAATCAAAATTTAGAAAAAAAACGAATAATACAGTTATCTAAAGCATTGAATGCAGCAATGGCTAATTTAACTGAGGTGAGAAAAATGCTGGAAACAACAATAAATGTCTCTCTGCAAACAAAGTTTTTTCAGTCACCTACCCAAACTATTTTAATTAGTTCGGGGCAGGAGAGTTTTACGGTGCAGTCTCATCAGGATTTTGGTCGGCGAAGTGGAAATAATCAGGAGAGTAAATTTAGTTTGGCTGTGGGTCAAAAAGTAGTTGATTTTCTGGCAAGTTTTGATTATCTTGATTGAGAAATCCCAACTGTGAAATCGATTGATTGAGGTAGAAGTCCATAATTCGCTGCTGAGCTTTTTGCGATCGCACTCCGAGCCGCACTGGCCCCACCATTTAACGATGGCGCGGTTGGTGGCGCGGGCTTTGCGCTTGGGGCGCAGCGCTCTGATCCAAACTGGGCTGCCGGCGGGAGCTTACCGACAGCGGTATCGAGTCAGTTATTTGATGCCGATTTTGATGTGGCCCGAACCGGTGATTTTAGTGGCGCCGACACCGCTGCTGGAACATTTGCAGATGGTGGAAATTCCGCGATTGCAAGAGTGGCTGCAAACTCAAAGGCCGTTAGCGAAGCCCTCGAAGAGGATCGAGATTTATTCCCATAATGCCGCGGGACGAGGGTTGATGCTAGCAGATCCGCAGTCTTGGCTGGCGGCTCGCTTGGCGGGAAATTCGGAACTTCACAGCAATATTCCGACAATTATCGACGGTGTGGATGATTTGGAAGTTTGGACGCGCCAGCAATTGACGGCGGGTTTGGAACCGGCTGACTGGAATGATTTAATGGAATCTGGGCCTTTGGAAGCCGATGCAATCCTTCAAGCGCGGGTGTTGCTAACGCGGGCTGTGTTTCAGCATCCGGCGAAACCAGACGAGTGTTATTTGCTGGAAACAGCAGAGCAAAATATTTTGCAGGGGCTGTTGGAAACGATCGAGCAAAACCCTGGAATTCCGCCTGCTTGGGTCAATTTTTGGCAGCGGTGGAACACAAACGGGAAACTGCGATGGGCGCAAATTAATCGCTCTGCTGGGTCATTTTCGCTGTTTAGCGCGCCGTTGCAGGTGGCGGAGGTTTTGAGCAAAATTTGGTCTGCCGTGCCTGTGGTGTTGATTGGTGGGGCGGTGGATGTGGAACAGAAGGCTCCGATCTTCCGACAAATGATGGGATTGCCTGAGTTGACGAGTGTGAAGTTTTCGCCCGATCAACAAAACGAGTTAATTCAACTGTACATTCCGAACTGGTTGCCGCTGCCGAATACGCCGGAATTTCAGGGTGTTTTAATGGAAGAAATTCGGACTTTGCTGTTGATGAGTGCGTCGGTGGCGGGTTTAACGGTGCTGATTGTGGGCGATGTACCGCTGAAGGCTCGGATGGCGGCGATTTTGGCTTCTGAGTTCGGTTCTCGGGTGCAGGTGGAAAAAACCGAGGTGGGCGAGAATGCGATTTTGGTGACTGGATGGGAGTTTTGGCGGGAACATCAGGGGGAGTTGAGGGCGCCTCACTTGCTGGCGATCGCAACTTTGCCGCTACCTTCTTTGGAGAATCCTTTGGTGACGGCGCGTGTGGCTTATTATAAGGAACAGCGGAGGGATTGGTTTCGGTTGTATTTGCTGCCGGCGGCGCTGAATGAGTTGCAGCGGGCGATCGCGCCGGTGCGAGAACGTCAGGGGGTTGTGGCGATTTTTGACAGTAGGGTGATTCACCGCAGTTACGGAAAGCAGGTTTTAGCGGCGCTGAGTCCGTTTGCGAGGATTGATTATTTGGATACGACTTGGTTGACGCAGGCTTGAGATGACCTGTTGGCCTATAATTTGGTTGGTTATCCAATTGAAATCTAATTTAGCAAGCAAAGATTATGGGCGAATCTAAGCGTCGCAAAGAGTCGATCGGCGATGGATACGGTAAAGAAGAGCGCATCGTTTCCTGGCTGCCGATCACGAAAACCCAAAGCGAAGATTTTGTGAAGTGGACATCTCGCGGAAGTTGGATCGGGATTAGCCTGTTGGTGGCTTGGTGGATTGTGGTGCGGTTTGTTGGGCCTGCGGCGGGTTGGTGGGTGGTTGATTGATTGGTGGGAGTGCGATCGGGCAAAAGTGCGATCGCACGTTATGTCGAGTTTTCACTCCGAAACCAGCGGCTGATTTTTTTTGGCAATTTTAGTTGCGAATCTGAACTTAGTATGGTATGTTAGTTATCTACGGGCGATTGGCACAGTGGTAGCGCGCTACCTTCACACGGTAGATGTCGCAGGTTCAAATCCTGCATCGCCCATACTTTTCTGTTGTATACTGACAAATTAAATGCCATTGTTGAGACATGGATGTCGTCAAGACAAATTAGATGTGGTTATGACAAGAAGTTGAAGTTTGTCTGTATCCTATTGGGCGTTACCTAAAGTTATGAAAGAGGCAATCATTTCTTAGTTGGCGGTATCAGCACATTCCTAATAAAGAAGATGAGCCTTCGATCGCCATTATTGCAATGTGTGTGCAGCATTCGGAATACAGCAGCTTTTAAGAACGCTCGATCGCTAATTCCCATTTCCTCATATAAAGTTGCATAACGATCGATCCCATCCACCAATTCTTGGTCAGAATTAGGTACAATGTTTGCTGATTTACACCAATGCTTAAAATCATCGAGCCAGCTCTTGAATTTGGGATCTAGCACGTCTTTTTCATATCGTTCTCGGATGTGGAACACCTCATCCCAAGTAAGTACCTCTTCAGTGTTCGATTCAAACTCGATTTGCCATCTTGGTGCTTGACCAATTGTTGTAGGTGTGCCAGCAAAAGGCTGACTGTTTTCGAGAGAAAGTTTGATTCCTGTAGAGTTATATGGATCAAACGACTTGCGACGAGTACCGTCATCCCTAATAAGAATGTCCTTAGCGAGTTTGTAGCGAGAATTGCATTTATTTCCCATTGGAACAAGGTTACGCAAATTTGAAGCTGCGAATGGGTATTTGCTTTCTGCCAAGTAATGATCCAATGCCTCACGGGGTATTCTTGGTGCATCAAAGTTCTCACACCCGCAGAAAGGACATGTGTGAGAGGGAACTGCATCATAAATTACTTTGTAATGCTTATCACGAATTTCCAGATCGGTGAGAAGTTCAAACGCAAATTTAAAAAGTTCTTTTGCTGGGTCACGAATAGGTTGTGGTAGGTCAGTTATAGCCTCACAGTTGTGCTGGCAAGACAAGAGAAGAGCGATCTCATTTTGGTCATGAAGCGCTTGAAGGATTTGTTCCTGTTGTCCAAGGGTAAGGTTTTCTAGAGCCGTCCGGTAAGTATTCAATCTGTCTTTCAGTCCTGTACGCCTGTGCAGTCTTTTGCGGTAAAGTTCTGGAATAATTTCAGGCCAGTCTGGCAGCGTTGTTGCTGGCTTTAGACTGGCATGGATTGAACGCAGAATCTCGCACAAGCATTCGTGGAGCCAGTTTGTCGCTGTTGCTGAAATGGGATATCCAAAAAGCATCCTACACCCCATCCCTATTTGTTAGTTGCCACAATCGATCGGCAAGAAATGCTTTCTCGACAGAATCACCTAGACCCTGCATCCCTTCCCTGATATCTTCGGGATTGTCACTCTGCATCAGCTCTTTGATCTCGTCGAGAGGAACTTGTGACATAGGCGGACGGACGTTAAAGCACTCCTCAATTATCGTATCGAATGTAGTGCCAAATGTTTCAATATTGGGATTTTTGACTTGAATCTTCCCTTCTTCGTCTTTGCTGAAAATCAAAACTTTCTCTCTGTGCATATCCGAGGGTACGAAGGGCGAGTGTGTTGTCAGTAAGCACTCTTGTTCAGTAGCTTTTGCAGATTTTCTGCGATCGCCATCTCTTGTAGGCAGATCGAGTATTCGGGAAATGAACTTCACTCGCCATAGCGGATTGAAATGCGACTCAGGCTCATCAAGCAGGAACAGCACATTAGGAGATGACAACATACAAAACATCCCAAGAATCTGCCCAAGCTGATGTTCACCATCAGAAAGGGATACATAGTCTACCTCTTTACCAGTCCTTTTGGCCTTAAACATAACCCGTTCAAATCGGAAAACCTTATCCTCATCTTGAGGTTCTGGAAGACGTGAAGCAAACCTTCTTTCTTTACTCTCTTTCTGAAATCGCTTGCGTGTCTCCCTCGGAAGTGCCAAGTCATTTAACATTGCAAGCTTGTGGAATGACGAGTATAAATCGAGTGTGTTGTTCCAAAAGGCTCGAAACGCTTCCCTCGTCTGGTTATTAATCCAATAGTCAAAGGTGTACGTTTCTGTCTGTTCTTCATAAGTGTAGCAAGTGGCACAGCGTTTGAGATGGTCGAGATATTTTTCCAGTTCTTTAGTGAGTTGCACTCCTTTTCGACTGTTTTGTGAGCCTTTTCTGCTTGGAAGTTTCGGAGCCGCGCTGTGTGCAAGTTGGACTATGCAACGAAATGAATGCAGGTCTTTTAGTTGCGCGTCCTGTAACAGAGCCAGCCACTGTGGAGCATCACCCAACAAAAGGTTAGCTACAAGAACCTCAAGATGTGTTCCATAATCGATCAGCATTAATCTAGTATCGGGAATAGGTTGATCGCGCATTGCTGTGTTCAATGCTCCTCCACCCACTTCGTCTGCATATCCACTACGGCTAACTAAGAATGGTAGGCTGAGTGTTTCATTATCACCTGATGTATAGCCAATAATTTTTTCAGGTAATGATGCGCGAGTCTTAGGATCGTTTAGGTCACAGTCTATCCACTCGTATTCCTCTTCATCTCTCCGCTCAATAATAAGGGTCGGACGCTTTCTACCAGTGGCTTTCCGTGAAATGCGGATGCGGACAGGTAGCTGCTCATCGTCTGGGTGAATGAGGTATTCAAGCTCGAATTGCAGGTCAGGATTTCCTTCAAGACGTTCCTCCTCACGAATACATTTGTGGAATATACACTGAAAAATCTCTGCTAATACCTGCAAAAATTGAGATTTACCTGCACCATTCGGCCCAATCAGACATAGAGGATCGAACGCGGAATAGTCACTCAATGGACTTCGTAAGTGTAGATCAAGTCCATCAAGTAACCCGCCGCAGGTTTTAGCTGAAATGATGTGAACCCTTAAAAGTTTCATTTACCTGCTCGAACGAAACGCATTGTTTGCTCTTCTCGATCGAAGACTTGCTTAAGACTCGGCTCGGCTTCGCTGAGCAGTGCAAACAGAATGTCCTTCAGTAAGTCGTAATTACCAGGGATGTTTTCACGCAGTTCATCAAATGAAAACTTGTCCTTGGGTAATTGGCGAATTGCTTCCTTAACAGATTCTTCAGTCATCTTGATTATGGTTGGTTTTCTAGAAGCCTGGGTTCTTTTCGGTTTGGCTGGTTGGGCTGCTCGTTCAGCACGAATCCGTTCCAACAGCACCGACGCTGGTTCATCGTTCGGGTCTTGGGGTACCAGTTCGCCACGGAAAGCTTTAGTTAACAGCGTGGGTGTCAGACGATCGACTTGGGTACGGGCGGCTTGATAACGAGTTTCGAGGCGATCGGCATAGGCGAACAGCACCTCAACTCGACATACAATTTCGCGTTGTTCGGCAAGCGGTGGTAGAGCCAATGGATAGGGATTCAACACTTCAAGTTTGATATTTGGTTGTCCACCACCTGCATAAGAGGTTTGTCGTATGTCTTCTTTTCGGTGACGCAGAAAAAGCTCAATGTATCTATTACTGATTTCATCACCGCTATCAATGCCAACCATACTGTCAGTGAAGCACATATCGTAAGCCAGAATACCTGTGTTGCCAATAGTGGCTCCAACAATGGCAATGACAACCGTTCCCTTTGGAAATTTCTTGCTGACTGCTAGCCCTTTTTCATTGAGTGTCTGCTTGTGGGCCGTTATCCATCCCCCTTCGCTCGGAAGATTACCTATCTGAATAAATGGATGTTCACCGTTAAAATAAGCAGGATCGTTTCGCGGACGGACAGAAAATCTTCCTCTTGAGCATTGAGCGTAATTTCCAAGTGCTACCCATTCCCAATTGTCTGGCAATAACGGCAAATTATCGTCTGAAGCAGCTAGTGTGAATCTTGTCTCCTTTACCAAATTGGTTGCAGGCTCTATATCGAAATTTTCTTCTCGCCAATCCTCTGTGAATTGCCCCGATGTTGCTGCTGCGAGGACAGCTTGGCGGAAGCGTTTGAGAATCAGGGGGATGCGATCGAGCCTCTTTCGACAAGCATCTACCCCCGCAAGTAGAGCATCAAGCTTATCAGCAATTCGTTTCTGCTCGTTGAGGGGAGCGATCGGAATCTGTATAGAAGCAATAGCTAACCGACTAAGTTCTATTTGATTCGTTGTACCAGTAGCAAAACTCGAAATGTTTTCTTGGATTTCAGGGCTTTGAATCCAGAAGAACAAGAAACGAGGCTCTATTGCTGACTGGTTGGGTCTGACAATAGTGACGTGGCTGTCTACGACCTTTGGTTGTTTTACGTCGCGTTGCGTGACTAAGCAAGCTCGTCCCATTGTTCCTGTACCTGTGCTGTTCCAAAGTATATCCCCAATGCGGATGAACCGCTCCGGTGTCCAGAGATCGAACTGAGCGGGATCAATGTATTTAAGATTTTCCTGTTGAATACCGAACCATCGGATCGCTCTTTGATTTACGACCGGAAGACTGCTGTGATGGGTATATTTCGGCGACTTTCCACGAGATATGTATTCGGTGACATCGGCGAGGGTTGCTGTTACCCATCCTGGAGGTTGTTTGCTCATACTTCTACCTCCTCACCCAACTCCTCTAGAATTCCGCGCAGTTGTTCCATCGCGGCTTCCAGTTCAGCCATAGCCTCTTGTGCAAGTGCTGCTGGTTCTGTTAGTTTACCGTTTTCGTCTTCGCTTTCATCATTGAGCCAAGAAATATCGAGGTTATCACCAAGTTCTGCTATCCAGTCGCGGGTGAACTTTCTGAAACGCCCTTGTTCTCCAGTATCTACACGCTTGGCAAGACTCGCAGCGCTACCGAATGGATCATCGCCAAAGGCAACTTCAAACTCGGCAAAGTGCTGGCGCGTGAGTTGGGTACGCTTGCCAAACTGCGACATATTAGCACGTAGGTCGTATACCCAGACTTCTTGAGTGTTACCCTTTTCCTTCTTACCACGAGTAAAAAACAAGACATTAGTCTTAACTCCCTGTGCGTAGAAGATGCCAGTCGGTAGGCGCAGGATAGTATGTAGATTACACTTGTCCATCAAGTCAGCGCGAATCTGCTTTCCCGCATTGCCATTAAACAGTACATTGTCAGGCAACACCACCGCAGCGCGACCACCAGGCTTAAGACCTTGGTAAATGTGTTGTAGGAAACAGAACTGTTTATTGCTAGTAGGAAAATTAAAATCTTTGCGAGTAGGTAAGCCACCCCCTTTCTTGGAACCGAAGGGTGGATTGGAGAGAATTAGCGTTGCTTTTGGCAAGGCTTCTCCCTCGAACGAGAGCGTATCGCCATAGTGGATACCAGCCCCTTGTGGGTCAAATTCAATTCCATGCAACATCAAGTTCATTAATGCTAAATGGTGCGTGTCCTGCACGTGTTCCATGCCGTAGAAAGTGTTGTGGCGGTATTTGCGTTTCTGTTTTTCTGTCCACCTATCCGGGTCGCCGTTTTCGCGTATATAGCGATTAGCTGCAACCAAAAAGCCGCCCGTACCAGCGGCCGGGTCTTGAATAATGTCTTCTAGCGTAGGGCGCATGACATACACCATACAGTCGATCAACGCACGGGGCGTAAAATACTGACCGGCACCAGACTTCTTTTCATTGGCGTTTTTCTCCAGCAGTCCTTCATACACATCGCCCAGACCTTCCTGCTTGGCACTGTACCAGTCAAGCTTGTCGATCTCAGTGACCAGTGTAGAAAAGGTGGTGGGCTTTTTGATGGATGAACTGGCATTGGCAAAAATTTCTTTAACGAGTGTAGAACCGCGATTACCAAGATGGATCAACAGCAGCTTGTAGAACTCTAGACGCTCAAGTTCGGCTTGACCTTCGAGGTCATCCCAGCGATAACCGTCTGGAAGTTGGTTCTCCGTGCTGGTCTCCTTGGCCATCTTAAGGAACAGCAGGTAAGTGAGTTCGATCACGTACTGGTGATAGGTCACTCCGTCGTCCTTGAGGACGTTACAGAGATTCCAGAGTTTGGCAACGATGTCGTGGGTGATGTTATTCATAAGCAAAGTCATTGTACCTCTTCCTCTGCTCAGACAACAGGTTTTTGCCCCAGTTTAGGGAAATTAAAACTCGTCCATTCGTTTCCGACATCCCAGAAATAAGGTCATATCCCCATTACTTACAAAAGCAAAAGCGCGAAAACTCTGGTGCTTCTCAATTTTAGTTACTTAGTCAATTTCATACTACACATATGCTACAATAACATTGTAGCTCGTGCCCCCGCCGGAGGTTTCCTCGTGACAAACCCCAATCTTCCTCAAAATTTCAACTTAATCGTCCCCGCCGGAACCCAAATTGTCACCAAAATTGAGGTAAAAAACCCCGGCGGCGACCAATCTTGGAAACAAGGCGCAGTAGGTGTGATTGTCAAATCGCCTACAGACAATTCCCACGCATATTTAGTCAAACTCCCAGACGGAACAGAAGTTAGTCTGCGGCGACACGAATTCAGCATTCGCAAGCAGTTTCAAAGCGAAGGATTGGAGTCAAGAGGAGATTTTCTTGCAGAATACAACCTCTATGATTCTGTAATTTACCGCTGCATTGTTGGTTCTAGAGCCTACGGTTTGGATAACGAGCAATCTGATACAGACAGGCGCGGAATTTACCAGCCGCCGGCAATTCTTCATTGGTCGCTTTACGGCATTCCAGAACAATTGGAAAACCAGGAAAATCAAGAATGCTATTGGGAATTGCAAAAGTTTCTGGTTTTGGCGCTAAAAGCTAATCCCAATGTGCTCGAATGTTTGTACACGCCTTTAGTAGAAACGGTTTCTCCTGTAGCAGCCGAATTGCTGGAAATTCGCGAAATCTTTCTATCGCAACTGGTTTATCAAACTTACAATAGTTACGTTTTGTCGCAGTTTAAAAAAATGGAGCAAGACCTCCGCAATACTGGCGAAATTCGCTGGAAGCACGCGATGCACTTGATTCGCTTGCTGTTGTCAGGAATTACGGTACTTAAGGAGGGGTTTGTGCCGGTGCGGGTGCAGGATTGTCGATCGCAATTGCTATCAATCCGCAATCAAGAGATATCCTGGGATGAGGTGAATCGCTGGCGGTTGAGCTTGCACTCAGAGTTCGATCGCGCTTTTGCGGAAACTAAATTACCAGAACGTCCTAATTATGATAAGGCTAATCTGTTTTTGATTGAATCGCGTCGAAGGGCGATCGGCGAAAAGTTGTGAGCGAGCAAATATAAGGTGAGTAAAATTCGTAAGGTGCGCATTGCGCACCCTACATAAAATTCGTATAAAATGATGATTGAATACATTTCCAATTTAGCCAAGATTATCTCCGATCGACCTTATCCGCTGCTGTTTGCGACTGTCAGCGGCTCGCACTTATACGGTTTTCCTTCCGCAGATTCTGACTTCGACTTGCGGGGAGTACATATCTTGCCGCTACCGAAAGTAATTGGACTGATTTCTGGAGACGAAACAATCGAAGTTTCGGAAGTTCGGGAGAAGATGGAACTCGATTTAGTCACTCACGATATTAAGAAGTTTCTGGAGTTGCTGTTGAAGCGCAACGGCTATGTGTTGGAACAACTCTATTCGCCGCTTATAGTTTACAGTAGCGAGGAACATGAGGAGTTAAAGCAGCTCGCCTCGAACTGCATTACCAAGCACCACAGCCACCACTATCTCGGTTTTGCTCAAACTCAATGGCGATTGTTTGAGAAACAAAGCCCGCGTCGGGTGAAGCCGCTGCTGTACGTTTACCGGGTGTTGCTGGCGGGGATTCATTTGATGCAAACGGGGGAAGTTGAGGCGAATTTGGTTACACTTAATGAGAAGTTCCAGTTGCCGTATATTCCCGATTTGATCGATCGCAAGCTGGCTGGGGCCCAAAAGTCGGTGCTGGAGGATACAGATATTGCATTTTATCACCAGGAGCGCGATCGGCTAATTAATGTATTAGAAGATGCAAGTTTCACAAGTCATTTACCATCAAATCCTAATGCAAAGGTTGCTCTCAATGATTTTCTGGTAAAGGTGAGAATGGCATCTGTGAACTTTTCCGCGTCTAATTTGTAAGGTGCTACAAACTTTTTGAGGACTGAAGTCCTCACTACAAACACCGACATCAATTAAGTTCGTAGTAAGGACTTTAGTCCTTAAAGATGAGGACTTCAGTCCTCACTACAAACTTAAATCGTACCTGCGCGGCGTGTAAACCCAAATATCTCCAAACTTCCGGGGAATAATCCGAGTTTGACTCGAACCTATAATTACTAAAGTTCTCATATCCGCGTCTTCCGGCTGAAATTCACCCAACGTACAAACCCGGACGGATTGGCCCGATCGCCCGAGGTTTCGCCCCAATACAACCGGGGTTTTTGCATCGCGAGTTTCTAACAAAATCTCGATCGCCCTTTTCAATTGCCAAATCCGCTGTTTCGAGATTGGATTGTAGAATGCCATCACTAAATCGGCCGAAGCCGCAGCCACAATCCGCTGTTCTATGACCTCCCAAGGCTTGAGAATATCCGAAAGCGAAATCGCACAAAAATCGTGTCCGAGGGGTGCTCCGATCGCAGCAGCGGCCGCCTGCATGGCAGAAATACCCGGTGCTACCCGAATGTCGATGCCTTCCCATTCAGGTTTGCTGTCAAAGTCGATCGCCTCAAACACCGCCGCCGCCATCGCAAAAATCCCCGGATCCCCCGAAGAGACGACGGCAACGGATTTTCCCGATGCTGCTAAATCTAAAGCAAAACGCGCGCGATCGATCTCTTCCCGGTTGTCGGAATCGTGCCTGTTTTGTCCTTCCCTCCGCGTTCCAGCTAAGTCGAGATAGAACTTGTAACCCACCCAATCCGTGGCTTCCCGCAAAATTTCTTTAACTTCCGGGGACATCCAGGGCGCGCCTCCGGGGCCCGTACCGACGATCGCCAGTTTGCCGCGGCTGATGCCGATCGCGCTTGCATCAATCGGTTCGCTAGCAAGGGCGATCGCGCAACTGAAGGCGTTTGTGCGATCGTACCCGATTAACTGACTGTTTGCACCCGCTGCTGTTAGGGCAATTTGGGCGGATGTGACTTCAAAACTGGAATTATATTGTATTAATTTAACTGTGTCGAATTCCACAAGTTCGGGAAGATTCAAAAAACGAACTGGGACTTTAAAATATTGGCTGATTGCTTCTAAAGTCGGATTTCCCATCTCATGTTTTAAAGCAAAAAATCCGGCAACAGAGGCTGCTGCTAAATCTGCATTTTCTAAGATTTGCTGCACGTAAGAAACTGCTATTTCCGGCTCAACACAGGATAGATTTGTGAGTGCAAAGGCTGTAATTTGCGGGTGGTAAACTAAACGATTGGCGGTTGGTACAATGTCTTCTGCGGTGACGCGGATGGTTAATTGGGCGTCGGGGGCAATCCTCTCCGTTGATGAGCCTCCCGTAGGGGCGGGCTGCGCTAACGGCAAATTGCTCTCCAAAAGCCAGCTAGCAGCCCCTTCTAGCTGTACTTTCGCCCCGGCGAGCAAATTTGAAATAAAAGTCTTCGCGTCCTCTGGATTCGCCAAATAATAGCCTTGGGGAGGACTCAGCAGCGCGGTGCGAAAGCGGATATCTCCCGTCGTCGTGATGGCGGGCTGTACGCCGAGGGCTGCTGCAATTTCTCTCGCTAAGTCGTTGACTCCGTGTAAACCTCCCAGCAGCGGTACTACGGCGCTTCCGTCTTCGGCGACGGCTAAGACTGGGGGTTCGGCGCGTTTGTCTGACAGCAGCGGGGCGAGGGTGCGGATGATGATTCCGGCGGCGCAGATGGCGATGATTGGGGTTTGTGTGGCGAATAGTTCTCGCAAGGTTTCGCCGAAGTTGCTAAAGTTGATGTCTGTGTCGGATGTGCGATCGGCTAAACCGTAAATCTGGGAACCTGGGAAGACTGCGGAGATTGTTTGGGCGATCGCTAGGCTGTTTTGACCTAAGATAATTATGGCGGGAGGAACTCGATTCACGGTTTTATATATGGCTGTGTTTGGATTGGTTTTATTTTATCTCTCGTTGTTTCATTAATTCGTATTTGACGAACCGCGAAGGCGCGAAGGGCGCGAAGGAAGAACCAAAAATAAGGAAGATCGAGAAGAAGTTTATTTTTTTATTGTTTGTCAGTACGACAGGTATCTTGTCTGTTAATTTGTGAGATTAGTGTATCATACCACCAATTTTGGCTTTAATATTTTGTTTATTCTTGCATCGGCGAAGGCAGACTTCGTTTTTGTCGTCGCAATTCAATATATTGTATAGAGAATTTTCGAGGCTGACTGGCTAAATTTTGGGCACTCAGATGCTGATAATTAGCGCGAGTTTTACGAGTTAATTGACGAGATAATTTAACGGGTGACTGTTTGGTTTTTTCATTCATGTTTCAAAGGTTTGTAGTGAGGACTTTAGTCCTTCCCCCGGTTTGTAGTGAGGACTTTAGTCCTTCCCCCGGTTTGTAGTGAGGACTTTAGTCCTTCCCCCGGTTTGTAGTGAGGACTTTAGTCCTTCTTAATTTTTGCGGACTCTTATTCCGAACGATCGAACCTGGTCGCCGATCGCCCCCTTGGCACTACAAACCTGATAAACTGATGCCTGTATAGTAAATAAAAGTTACGCCTAACCCTCATCAACCGGGCTTCTTAGCCGAAGTTCGAGTATAAATAACCAACAGACTGTCAATTAGTTGCAATTTAGAATGAGAAAATTTTTAGCATTAGTTGTGTTTGGGATGATAATGGCGATCGCCTCTGTAGCTGTGGCCGCTCAGCCTTTGTTCCTCGCTTATCCTCCCGCCAACCACAAAACAACAGCCGATCGCATCTTTCTCATCGGTACAGCCCCGCCAACCGGACAAGTATCGGTAAATGGCCAGCAAATTGCGCGCAGCGGGGCCGGCCATTTCGCCCCGACATTTCCCCTGAAAATCGGCGAAAATGTCTTTACCTTGCGTTACGAAAATCAGCAAGTCCTTCTTAAGGTGACGCGCGAGTCGAATCAGCCAGAAGTCCCCGCAGGCTTGGCTTTTGCCAAAGATTCCCTGACGCCGAAAGTCGATGTGGCGAGTTTACCGGGGGAATATATCTGCTTTGGGGCGATCGCTCCGGCGAATGCGCGAGTTGCGGTAAAATTGGCTGGCGTTACTATTCCTCTAAAAGCGCGATCGCAAGTCGAACTCCCCGACAACAAATCAGTCTTGTTAGGTGAAAACTCCCCCATCCTAAAAAGCAGCAGCGAACAATATCAAGGCTGCGCTAAAACCCCGGAAAACTCCGGCGAATCTAAGGGGCAAAAAATAGATTTAGGAGTACCATTGTTTGAGCTAACAATGAACGATAAAACTATCACCCAACAAGGTACTGGCAAAATTTCTATCCTATCTCCCGCCGATTTAGAAGTAGCAGAAGTCACCACAGAACCCGGTGTTGCCCGAACCGGGGCGAGCACCGATTTCTCCCGGATGACACCGCTACCCAAGGGAACCCGCGCCACAGTTATCGGGCGCGAAGGAGAATGGATTCGGCTCGATTACGGCGCTTGGATCAAAGCATCCGAGGTGCGAATTGTCAAGGATGCAGTGCCTGCGCGATCGCTAATTCGCAGCGCGCGATCGCGTCAAGTTTCCGGCTGGACAGAAGTCTTATTTCCCTTAGAAATACCCGTCCCAGTCACGGTGCAAGAAGGAGAACGCACTTTCACTTTAACGCTGTACAATACCACCGCTCAAACAGACATTATTCGCCTCGACGATGACCCCGTAATTTCCCGTTTAGCCTGGCAACAAATCTCGCCGCAGCAAGTACAATACACTTTCAATCTCAAATCTGCCCAGCAGTGGGGATATAAATTGAGATACGAAGGCACAACTTTAGTGCTGTCTTTAAAACACCCGCCGACAAATACCAGCGCCGTGCCCAATTCCTCAGAAAAACCGCTGTCAGGAATTAAGATTCTCATCGATCCGGGACACGGCGGCCCGCAGGATTCGGGTGCAGTGAGCCCGACGGGAGTTAGGGAAAAAACAGTAGCTTTAATTGTGTCGAAATTGGTGCGGGAGGAATTGGTAAATCGGGGCGCAAATGTGGTAATGACGCGGGTGGAAGATGTCGATTTGGATTTGCCACCGAGGGTGGAAATGATTCAAAAAGAAGAACCTGCGATCGCAATTTCGATTCACTACAATGCTTTGCCCGATAACGGCGACGCCATAAATACCAAAGGCGTCGGCGCTTTCTGGTTTCACCCGCAAGCCCACAGTTTGGCAATGTTTTTGCACAATTACTTAGTTGCCAAGTTGAACCGTCCGAGCTATGGTGTATTCTGGAACAACCTAGCGATGACTCGTCCTGCCGTTACTCCATCTGTTTTAATGGAATTGGGATTTACGATCAATCCCGAAGAGTTTGAATGGATTGTGAATCCGACAGAACAGAAAAAGTTAGCTTCTGCGATCGCCCAAGGCATTACCGAATGGTTTGCCTCCGTCCAATAACAGTAAAATAAAAGTTCGTAGTAAGGACTTCAGTCCTTCCCAAAAAGTTCGTAGTAAGGACTTCAGTCCTTCCCAAAAAGTTCGTAGTAAGGACTTCAGTCCTTCCCA
>NZ_JAEQCI010000097.1:0-6586 GCF_020738565.1 Microcoleus sp. PH2017_12_PCY_D_A
ATCCCCCGGTTGGGAAAAAGGAAGGGTACGAACTAAGGCACCATGCTATCCCACTGTCAAAAAACGGGTTTCAAGGGCGCAAAAAGTCTTCAAGATTAGCTATTTAATCTTCTACTTTTTGAGTTTTTGAGCAACAGCTTGCCTGATCTTTAAAGGTGGCTACTTTTAGCTGCGCTCATTTTTTAGTCTAAACTACAGTTATCAGGTTAAAAGGTTAAATAATCAAGGCTGCTGCACTGTTCTAATTTCGTTTGAGTTAAAGGCCATGTGCCGGATTCTGCTTTTTCCTGTTGTCGGTTCAACCAAATTGCTTTTAAGCCGACGGATTTGGCACCGCAATAATCTGCTTTGAAGCTGTCGCCGATATGCACAACATTCTCGGCTGTGCAGTTGTGCTTTTGCAAGGCTGCGGTGAAAATTTCCGGCTGGGGTTTTGCTGCACCTACTTCGGTGGAAATTGTGACTGATGTGAAATATTCTGCTAAGTTGAGGGATTTTAATACTGGATAAAGTCGCGAATCGAAATTCGAGACTACTGCTAATTCGATTCCTTGTTGCTGCCATTTATTTAAGGCTGGGAATACGTCGGGATAGACGAACCAAGCTTCGGCGGTGGCAAAATGAGCGTAGAGTTCGGTAAAGAATTTGGGAAAGTCTGAGAATTGATTGAAAACGCCTGCTATTTGGAATGATTTTGCGCTCACTGTTTGCCACCACTCAAATTCTAGTTGGGGAATTTTTGCTGCTTCGATTCCTGGAAATGTCATCGGAGTTGCTGAGGCGAAGCTTTGGTAAAATGCTGCATTTAAGTCTTCACTCTTAACTGTTACTCCGAAGTTTTTGGCTAGTTGTGCGTAGACTTCGCCGACGCTGTCGCGAAGGTCAAAGAGTGTTCCGGCGGCATCTAAAAAGATAATTTTTGTCATTGGTTAGAATGAATTTGAAAACGAGTAATAGAAGACCGGGCGAAGGTCCTTCGCGTCTACACAAACGAAACCTGCGGAGGCAGGTTGAAGAATAAGACCTAGAATAAGACCGGGCGAAGGTCCTTCGCGTAAGGTCCTTCGCGTCTACACAAACGAAACCTGCGGAGGCAGGTTGAAGAATAAGAATAAGACGGGGCGAATAGAATTAAGTTATTTTTTTGAGTCCGCGCACCATCCGGACATCGTTTGTATAGACGTGAATTCTATTCGCCGTGTGCATCTATTACTTTTTCAACAGTTCTTGAATTGGTTGGCTAATCCAGTTGAAACCAACTTTGAGTTGGTGTTCAAATGTTGGCATTCGATAGAGATAGGCTAGGCGGCGTGCAATGTGTGCTAGTTGTCCGTCGAGTTTGATTCCTAAACCTGTGAGGGTGGCTTCGTCTATTCCTAATGTCATCATTTCTCCTAGCGGCTGGTACCGGAAAGGTAGTAATGGTCGATCGCTCAAAGAGGCCCATAGGTTCCAGGCAGTGTAGTCAGCTTGCTGGAATGCTGTTTGGGCTGTTCCGGGGACTTTTTGACCTGTGGCGTCGTGACATTCGGCTAAGTCTCCTAAGGCAAATATGTCTGGATGGTCGATGATTTGCATCTGGGAGTTAACTATTAGTTGACCGCGGCGGTTTTGTTTGAGGGGGAGCGATCGCACTGCTTGACTGACTTGGGTTCCTACTGTCCACAATACTATGTCTACGGGGAGAACGTCTAGTTGTCCTTTGTAGAGTAAGGATATGGTGTCGGATTCGATCGCCTCTACGGCTGTTTCTAAGTCGATCCAGACTTTGCGTTTTTCTAATGCTTTGTTGGCGGCTTCGCGGTTGAACTCGGGTGATGTCCGCAAAATTGTGTCGCCTTGTTCGATTAATCGGACGCGACCTTTTTCTCCGAGTCGATCGGCTAATTTACAAGCTAATTCTACTCCCGAATAACCGGCGCCGACGATCGCAATCCGAATTTTATCGGTGTTGCTGGCTTCGAGAAACCGCAGTCTTTCTTCCAAGCGGTAGGCGTCGTCGAGGCTGCGGAACGAGTAAGCGTATTCAACGGCTCCTTTGACCATATCTAGGGGAGTTTCGCCGCCTAAAGCTAAAACGAGGCGATCGCACGGAATTTCTGGCCCGTCGTGCAACTGCACTCCCTTGGACTCCACGTCGATGCCGGAGACAGTGCCTTGACAAAAGCGCACGCCTGTGTTTTGCAAGAGTTCGGCAAAGGGCGGGGCGATTTCCCAGGTTTGGAGTTCGCCGGTGAGGAGCTCGTACAGCAGGGGAACGAACAAAAATCGATCGCGCCGATCGACTAGGACTATTTCGGGTTTTTCGCTTTTGGAGAAGGGTAACTGACTCAAGCGCAGGGCTGTGTGGAGTCCGCCGAAGCCTCCGCCGAGAATGCAAATCCGGGGTTGTTGTTGAGCCATGGTTTTTGTTTGAGGGCGAGCGATCGCAAGGCAACTTATCTTATTGTAACGAGAGTGGAGGATTGGGGGAGCGGGAGATGGGGAGATGGGGAGATGGGGAGAGGGGGAGAGGGGGAGAGGGGGAGATGGGGAGATGGGGAGAGTCGGAAAAATCTTCCCTCAACATCCATCCGTTACATCCGTTGCGTAATCCGTTGCCGAACTTCCATCCATTACATCCGTTACGTAATCCGTTGCCGAACTTCCTTCTTGCTATTATCCACCCTCAAATTTTCTGAATGTTCGGACAAGTAATTTTGTACTATATTAGTTGATAGCGTATTATTTCGCCAATTAAATTCACTTTTTATACGGTCATCTACTCTAACACTTGCCCCCGCACTTACAAGTGAAAAAATCATGCAAATTTCCTCGAATTCTTGTAAACTTAAGAAGGGCGATCGCCCTAAGGAAGACGGCTCATCTTTGTTAAGCAACGAAGAACGATATAAAAATTTAGTAGCTAATATTCCCGGTGCTGTATACCGCTGCAACTGCGACTGGACTGGGCCCGACGGCGGATTAATACGGACAATGGCGTTTTTGAGCGAGGCTGTTCAAGAAATATCTGGCTATCCATCCTCAGATTTTATCAACGATCGCGTCCGTTCTTTTGCGAGCATTATCCATCCTCAAGACCGCAAAAACATGGAGGAGGCTCTCAAAAAAAGTGTAGCAACTAGAACTCCGTACATCCTGGAATACCGCATTTTTCGGGCTGACGGCGAAATTAGCTGGGTTTACGAAAAAGGCCAAGCTGTTTGTGGGGAGGGGGATGAGCCTAGAGAAAGACAAGAGGGACAAGGGGAAATTGAGGAATTTTTGTCGGGTGTGGTTTCGTCGGTTTCGCCGATCGCAAATTCTCTGTGTCAAGTTGTCTATCTCGACGGAGTGATTTTGGATATTACTGAGCGCAAGCGCGCTGAGGAAAAGCTGCGAAACACTCAAGATTTTCTGAATGCGGTACTGCAAAATCTGCCGGTTAGCGTCTTTATTAAAGATGCGGTGGAACAAAGATTTATTTATTGGAATGCTGCTAGCGAAGAATTGTTTGGCTATTCGAGCGATGAAGTATTGGGAAATAATGCTGCTGACTTGTTGGAAGCAGATCAGGCAAATTACTTGCAAGCACAAGATTTAGAAGTATTTGCTACGGGAAAAGAGGTTGATATACCAGAAGAAATAATCCAACTTCCCCACCGGGGAAAACGGATTTTGCACACAAAAAAAGTTCCTTTGTTTGACGCAGATGGCGCGCCTAAGTACATTCTGGGTATTTCTCAAGATATTACCGAAAGCAAAAAAACTGAAACAGAATTGTCGCGCTTGGCCATCGTGGCTCAAAAAACGCAAAATGGTGTGGTTATTACTGATGCTCGAGGCTGCATTGAATGGGTGAATGAAGCATTTACTCGGATTAGCGGTTACGTGTTAGAAGAAATGCTGGGAAAAAAACCGGGTGATGTGCTGCAAGGTCCTCAAACAGATCCGGTAACTATTGCTAAATTGCGATCGGCTTTGGATACAGGCGAGCCGTTTAATCAGGAAATTTACAATTACAGGAAGGATGGAAAGGGTTATTGGGTGGCGCTTTCGATCGCTCCGATTTATCTAGAAACCGGGGAACTTGAAGGTTTTATTGCGGTGGAAACTGATATTACCGATCGCAAACAAGCTACTGAATCTGTCAGGGAAAGCGAGAGTTATTACCGCTGCATCGTCGAAACTGCTTCGGAGGGCGTTTGGATGTTTGACGCCGACAGCAACACGACTTTTGCGAACTGTCGGATGGCCGAAATGCTGGGGTATACTGTGGAGGAAATGCTGGGGCGATCGCTATTTGAGTTTATTGACGACGAGGCTCGGGAAATAGCCGAAAGTTACGTGCAGCGCAGGCGAGAAGGCATTCGCGAACGCCACGATTTTCAGTTTACCCGCAAAGATGGCTCTCACTTGTGGGCGATCGTCTCAGCAACGCCAATGTTCGACGCTGAGGGCGAATTTGCGGGGGTTTTGCGGATGATTACCGATATTAGCGATCGCAAACAAGCCGAAGCAGAATTGCGTCACACTCTCCAAGAATTGGAATTTGAAAAATTTGCCTTAGATCAATCGGCGATTGTCTCGAATACCGACGAATTCGGCGCCATTACCTATGTCAACGACCAATTTTGCGAATTTTTCAAATATTCTCGGGAAGAACTGCTCGGAAACACTCATAGACTTGTTAATTCCGGCTATCATGCAGCCGATTTTTTCAAGCAGCTTTGGTCAACAATCCGCCAGGGAAATGTTTGGCGGGGAGAAATGAAAAATCAAGCTAAAGACGGCACATTATTCTGGTTGGATACTACAATTGTGCCTTTCTTAAATTCTCGGGGAGAACCCCATCAATATGTAGCAATTCGCAAGGATATTACCGATCGCAAACAAGCAGAAGAAGCGGTGCGCCTGTCCGAAAGTCAATTGAGGACTAAAAATGAAGAATTAGCGAAAGCCCTGCGGGACGTGCATAAAACTCAAAGCATGATGGTTCAAAATGAAAAAATGGTAAGTTTGGGGCAATTAGTAGCTGGCGTCGCTCACGAAATAAACAATCCCGTTAGCTTCATTTACGGCAACGTCATGCACGCTGACGATTACTTTCAAGACTTGCTAAAAATGCTGCAACTTTACCAGCGGGAATACCCAGAACCAACAGAAGCAATTCGAGAAGAAATAGATGATATAGATTTAAATTTCATGCTCAAAGATTTGCCAAAGCTATTAAGTTCAATGAAAATGGGAGCAGAGCGAATTCGCCAGATTGTGCTATCCCTGAAGAATTTCTCGCGATTGGATGAAGCAGAACAAAAACAGGTGGACATTCACGAAGGGATTGACAGCACTTTGTTGATTTTGCAGCACAGGTTGAAAGAAACAGCAGGACATCCGAAAATTACGCTGCTCAAAGAGTTCGGCAATTTGCCCCGCGTACAGTGTTATGCTGGACAGTTGAATCAGGTATTTATGAATATTATTGGCAATGCAATTGATGCTTTGGAAGAGGCAATGGAAACCGGACAGTGGGGCGATGGGGAACTGGCGCCTATTCCTTATTGTCCTTCGCCGACGCTGCGGATTTGTACTGAGGTAAAATACCAACAGGCTGCTGTTTCTGATGATTCTATTCGCCGTCCTTCTCATATTGTGATTCGGATTGCTGACAACGGGCCGGGGATTCCGATAGATGTTCATGAAAGGCTGTTCGATCCGTTTTTTACTACGAAAGAACCGGGTAAAGGTACTGGTTTGGGGCTGTCTATCAGCTATCAAATTGTGGTGGAAAAGCACGGCGGGCGTCTGAAGTGCAATTCCGCACCGGGCCAAGGTACGGAATTTGCGATCGAGATTCCTGTCGCTAGAAGTTAGCGGTAAAATTGGAAATTATGAGTTATAATTACATAGATGGAGACGGCGGTTGAAACCGCGTCTTGTCAAACAATGTCCGGATGGTGCGCGGACTCAAGAAGATAATGTATTTTAACCGCATTGCCTTCAACCCGCGCACCATCCGGGTTTTGCTTGTATAGAAGCTGTTTCAACCGCCCAGTTTTCTTAACTAGGGTATTGACTTATGAATTACAACGTAATTTACGACGGCAATTGCAATCTCTGCGTCACCTTGGTGCAGTTACTAGAAAATTTAGATCGAGGTCAGAACTTTGAATATATTTCCATGCAAGATTTAGAAGGATTAAAGCGGTTTGATATCACTGCTAGCGACTGCGAAATGGGGATGATTTTGATAGATAAGAATCATCCCGAAAAACGGTGGCAAGGTAGCGATGCGGCGGAGGAAATCGGGCGGATATTACCGGCGGGCGAGGTGTTTGTGGCGGCTTACCGGGCGATGCCGGGGATGAAGTGGATGGGCGATCGCGTGTACGAACAAGTGCGCGACAACCGCTATACTTTGTTTGGCAAGCGATCGACAACATACAAATCGGCTTATGCAGTGGGCTGTAGGTCGATCGACAATTGCGACAATCAAGACTTAAAATCAGGTTCGTAGTAAGGACTTCAGTCCTCTCCATCTGTGGTTCGTAGTAAGGACTTCAGTCCTCTCCATCTGTGGTTCGTAGTAAGGACTTCAGTCCTCTCC
>NZ_JAEQCI010000097.1:6602-26957 GCF_020738565.1 Microcoleus sp. PH2017_12_PCY_D_A
GTAAGGACTTCAGTCCTCTCCATCTGTGGTTCGTAGTAAGGACTTCAGTCCTCTCCATCTGTGGTTCGTAGTAAGGACTTCAGTCCTCTCCATCTGTGGAGAATTTAATACAAGAAGGACTAAAGTCCTCACTACAAACCTGATTTATGATGAGTCATTAACCGGGAATTAATATCAGCCATTAAACAAACCGAATATCTCGCGGCAAAAGTGTTTGAGCTTTTCGGCCGACTCCGCAGCGGGCTCAGTTGCACCCACAAAACCCCAATTTTCCACCGTAGAAAAGCGCCACTGTTGGCCTGTATGATCGTAACCTGCCGCCTCAACCCCGATCGCCCGCCGAGATCCTTCGACCGGATCTTGGTAAAATCGGATTTGGATCAAGATACTGCGGCTTTGCAGCAAGCGACTTCTACCGGGAAAATGGAAGCCAATGTCGATCGAATCTGGATCGACAAGTTCTCTGGTATCCTGGTCATTCATCCAAGGTTTCAAATCAACTTTCGCATCCGGAAATTCCGACTTAAATAAATTAACAACCGCAGCAATTTTGCTCGTAAGTTCAATATTTCTAGCTTGTTCGGCAGCATTCACTGGCAAAACTCCTATCAAATACATTTATTACATTTAGCTAATAATGTAACTGTATATTGCCGAATATAAACTGTGAACAGCGGACTTTTTCAGATATAATTAGACATTGACAAATTTTAAAATTTATGTTAGTCACTCTTAGTCTGCGGAGGCAGACTTCGTTCGTGTAGACGCGGTTTCAACCGCCGAGTCCCTTAATTCAAAGGCACTTCGATCGCAAATTTCGTACCTGCGCCCAACACAGACTCGCAACTCAACTTACCGCCGTGGGTTTCCTCCACAATTTGGCGGCTGATAGAAAGCCCCAAACCCGTACCCTTTCCGACTCCCTTCGTAGTAAACAAATGGTCAAATATCTTCGCCTGCACCTCGGGCGACATCCCTGCGCCGTTATCTTTGATGCAAATCACCACGCTGTTGTTATCCGGCGAGACATGGGTGATAATGGCGATCGTATTCGGTACAGCCTCAATCTCAGCATAAGTGCGACCCACATTAAATTCGTCAAAACAGTCGATCGCATTTGCCAACAAATTCATAAACACCTGATTCAACTGCCCAAAATAACACCTAACAGGCGGCAAATACCCGTATTTCTTGATAATTTGAATCGCAGGGCGAGTATCTTTAGCCTTCAGCCGATACTGCAAAATCAGCAAAGTGCTATCGATACCCTCATGAATATTTGCTGACACCTTATTCGCAGTATCAGCGCGAGAAAAAGTGCGGAGAGACGTGCTAATATTGCGGATGCGCTCAGTCCCCGACTTCATCGATAACAGCATTTTCGGCAAATCTTCCATCAAATATTCCAAATCAATATCCGACGCTTTATCCTCCAATTCCTCACCCGGATTCGGGAATTTTTCCTGGTAAAGTTGCAAGTAATCAATCAAATCAGAGCTAGCCTCAGCAGCAGCAGCAACATTGCCCGCAATAAAACCCAGCGGATTGTTAATTTCGTGAGCAACCCCTGCAATCAAATTGCCCAAAGCCGACATCTTTTCGCTTTGAATCAGTTGCAGTTGCGCCTCTTGCAGTTCATTAAAAGATTTTTCTAACTGTTGAGATTTCTCTTGCTCCCGCGCGTACAAACCAGCATTTTCTACAGCAATCGCCACTTGAGAAACCAACACTTTTAATACTTCAACCCTCTCATCGGTAAAAGCTCCTACCGTCAAAGCATTTTCCAAATAAATAATTCCGCGTCGCTGAGATTGATAAATAATCGGCAAACACAGGATGGATTTTGGTTGATATTTCCCAATGTAAGCATCCCCATTAAAAGGTTCAGCGACAGTCGCATTGTTTAAAACCAGATGCTTTTGACTGCGGTGTACGTAATTAATTACAGACACGGGTACATCTTGACAACTTTCTACTGGAATAGACGGTAAAAGTGTCACCCGATCTTCCCCAAGAGTGCCAGTAGCTTCGATACACAGAACATTGTTTTTTAGCAGCAGCAGCACTACTTTTTGAGCCGCCGCATTTTCCAACAGAATTTTGATTAACTTAGTCAATAACTTTTCCCAAACAATTTCGCTGGTAATCGCTTGGGAAGCTTTGACAAAAGCGCTCAAATCCAAGAAATGGCCTAAACCGTTACTTGTAGTGCTTCCCGTGCTGGTGCGGGTGACATCGAGGGTTCGAGTTTCTGCGATCCGGGTTTGTGCGACTAAGAAAGGATATCTAGATTCTAAATCTTTGACTTTAGCTAAAGCTCCCCAGCGGATGTAGGCATAATATGCTTTGGTAAGGTATGCCTGAGAAATTATTTCTTTGCCCAAAGATTGATAGAATTCTCCGGCTAATTCATAAGCTAATGCTTCTTCTTGGATGTATTTGTTTTTGTCAGAGCCATAAATTGCGCGATCGTACAAATCCATTGCTGCCAGTTTATCGCTGAGAATTCGCGCTTTTTCAGCTTCGACTAACTCGTACTTGTGCTGATAATTCATGGGTGCATGGTAGGCCCATTTTTTCAGAATTTGCTGATTAGAGTTAACAATAGCTAGGTATGCTTCTCGATCGTCACTGTGAGGATAGTGAGCGAGGAGAGCCAGCGAATAGTAAAAATTGTGTACCCCAACAGTAATTAAGCCGATCGCCCCATCTGCGTATTCTACCGCTAATTGAGCACTGGCAACAGCCGCAGCATAATCTTTTAATAAATAAAGTAGCATCAATCTAGCAACATAAGCTGCAAACAGCGACATTCGATTATTGTCTTTCTGCCAACGCGACATCACAGCAGCTTCATCCAACCCGCCGCTAACTAACCGTACTTGCTCTGCTGTTTTGCCTCTTAAGCTTGAAGCCATTACTTGCCATATTTTAGCATAACCTATGGCAAATTCGTGTTTATTCCTTCGCAAAAACTGCATATATACTGCTTGTTTATCTTCGACATATTCGAGAGGTTCTCCCACCAAAAATAAATTGGCAATATAGTGCATAGAATTATAAATCCCCCATTCTATATCGCCAGTTGCCACACCAAATTTCATTCCTTCTAGGAATGAAGAAACTGTATTTTTAGCAGAGTCTTTCCAGATTCTGGTATGAGCATTAAACATGACATAAACCTTAGCTTTTTGTGGGCTAGCATTGAATTGTTCTAGCAGCTTTAAAGCGATCAGTCCAGAGTAGTAGCCAGTTTCGATGTCGCCTTCGATTCCGCACAGCATCATTCCATAAAGAGTATAGGGAAAAGCAGCCAATGCTGAATGACCGCGATCGATACAAAGATTGACCACAGTCAAGATGAGCGAAGACACAATTTCTGGTTTGGCAATATAAGCAGGAGGATAGAGAACTATCAGGATTTCCATAGCTGCCAGTTGATACGGATCTGTCATAACTGGCAGGTTTTCTAATTCCTCAATTCGTGGCAATTTTGGTACTGCAATGTTTTGGTTTTCTAAGAGGTTTATTCCCAGCATTTTCAGCACTTTTAAGCCTGTTTCAACAGCTTTAATCATCTGGCATTGAGCCTGATAAAATAGGATTTTTAACTGATACACTTTCACTAAATCGAGCTGGTTTGTAGCCGAGCGCAAAACCACGTCAGCTAAAATTTCTGCTTGCTCGAAATTGGTGTTTAAATATTCCGCTTCCACCGTCTCTACATACAGCGGTAGCGTCATACTATAGTTGCAAACCCAGCTATCAGGTGCTAATAACGACATTCCCGCATTCAAATAATTAACGGCCTGTTCGTAAGCATTAGCTGCTTTTGCTTTACGCCCAGCAATCAGATTTAATCCTGCTAATTCATCTTTTTCTGATTGGAGGGTGAGACGATCAATTCCGACGTTCAACTGATTGACGATATCAAAAATGTTTTCTTCTAGCTTTTCGCTGGGAGTATTCTCTAACAGTAATTGACCTATTTTTAAACGGGTAGATTGCTTTTCGTCTTCGGGAATGAGCGAATAGGCGGCTTGCTGGACGCGATCGTGCAAAAATCGATATCCCACCCGCGACGTGTCAAAACTCAAATTAACCGCCTCTCCTGGCGTAAATAGTAAAGGAATGCGATAAGAATCGCTCAAGGGCAAAATTAACCCGGATTGCAAAGCACAATAAAGTTCGGTGGCTGTAGCATTAGCCGACTGTTGGCTGACAATAGACAGCACATCGAGAGCAAATTTATCGCCCACACAAGCTGCTAATTTCAATACTTCTTGCGTGGCTGCGGGGAGCTTTTCAATGCGAGAAGCTACGAGTTCTACTACACTTTTGTCGGTGATGCCAATCGCTTGGATTTCATCAATACTCCAATCCCATGCGCCTTTGCTTCCATCATTTGTAATCGCAGTAAAGTCAAATGTCAAAAGATTGTCTTGATAAAGTGCTTGGAGTAATTGTGTCAAGAAAAAAGGATTGCCGCCCGTTTTGTTCCAAATCAATTCTGCTAGATGCGTGACTTGTTCACTGCAATTGTTAAGTGTATCAGCGACTAACTCAGTCACGTTTGCTAAATCCAGCGGTTGCAGCACAATATTGTTGACAATTGTACCAGTTTTTTCAATTTCTTCTACCGTCTGAATTAACGGGTGAGTCGGACTAACTTCATTATCTCGATAAGCACCAATTACCAAGAGATATTTCTGTTCCGGGTCGGCAATCAGCAGTTGCATTAATTTCAAAGTTGCTGAATCAGCCCACTGCAAATCGTCTAAAAATATGACTAGCGGGTGTTCTTTTTGCGCGAAAACCCGCAGAAATTCTTTAAACAGGCGATTGAAGCGATTTTGTGCTTCTGTCAAGCCGACTTCTGGCACTTCTGGCTGTTGGCCGACGATTAATTCAAGTTCGGGAATTACGTCGGCAATTACTTGACCGTCTGTTCCTAATGCTGTTAATATTTTGGTGCGCCATGTTTCTAATGAAGCTGCACTTTCTGTTAGCAATTGCCGCAGCAAGGAGTTAAATGCTTGGATTAATGAGGCGTAGGGAATGTTGCGTTTGAATTGGTCGAATTTGCCGCTGATGAAGTAACCTTTTGACTTGGTTATGGGTTTGCTAACTTCGTTGACTACGGCTGATTTGCCGATGCCAGAATAACCGGATACTAGCATTAATTCGCTTTGGGAATTGGCCTTGGGGAGGGCGGGTTTTTCTATATTTTGGTTGGGTGGCACAGATTCGGGCGAAGCGGCCCCTACAGGTTCAAATGCTGCTGTGTTTTGGTTTGGTGGCACAGATTCGGGCGAAGCGGCCCCTACACGTTCAAATGCTGCTAATAGTTCGTTGACTTGTTGTTCTCTACCGTACAATTTTTGGGGAATTAACAGTTGGCTGAGAATATCTAAGCGACCGGGGAGGAAATCTGCTATTTCGCCTGTGGTTTCTAGCTGATGCAAACAAGTTTCTAAATCGGCTAACAATCCGGCCGTACTTTGATATCTGTCTTCGGCATTTTTTGCCATCATTTTCATCACAATCTCAGAGATGGTGGCGGGGATTTCGGGATTGATTTGATGTGGAGAAAGTGCTTGAACTGCGATGTGGCTGTAAACTATTTCTAAGGGGTCGTTGCTGGGGAAAGGTAATTTTCCGGTCAGCATTTCATACAAGGTGATGCCGAGGGAATAAAAGTCGGTGCGGTAGTCGAGGGTGCGGTTCATTCTCCCGGTTTGTTCGGGTGACATATAGGCTAATGTGCCTTCAACGCAGTTGGGATTGTTGAATTGCGGGTTTTCTTTGTTGAGTTTTGTGGCAATGCCGAAGTCGGTGAGTTTGACTTGTTTTGTTTGGGAGTTAATTATGATGTTGCTGGGTTTGATGTCTTTGTGGATTATGTGCTGATAATGCAGGTATTGTAGGGCTTTGACTATTTGGATGGCGATGTTTAAATTTGCTTGCAGGCTTAATGTTTCTGTTTCTAGGAGTTGGGCGAGGGCTTCGCCGCCAAAGTCTTCTAATACCACTCCTAATCGGTTGTCAAAGGTTTCGAGATTGATGGCTTTGACGATTTGTGCGCTGTCTAAATTTTGGCGGATTTGATATTCGTGCTTGAGCATGGTAATGGCTTCGAGTGTGGGATATTCGGCTTTGAGGACTTTGAGGATTGTGGCGGTGCCGTCTGTGGGTGTTTGTGCGCGATAGATGATTGTTTCGATGCCTTCGTGCAGAGTGGAATCGATTTGGTATTCTGATAATCTTAACATAATTTAACTTAAGAACTTGAGGAGCTAATTATCAGTAAGTTTACACTATTTTGTCTTGAGTTGTTGTGATTTTGGTCGGAGATTTTGCTGTCACAAATCACAGGTTACATACACTAAGTGAAAATACGGTGGTGTTCGTTGGTATCAACAAACATCTTAAGTTTAATATCAGTTTTGTGTGTGAGTTCCGAATGCTTTCGATCCCCCCTAACCCCCCTTAAAAAGGGGGGGACTGGAGCGAGGAAAGTTCCTAGGGTGCGTCAGGGTAAAATTCATGAGTCTACGTTCAAAATACTTAGCCCTGACGCACCCTACAATTAAGGGAATTTGCGGGACGGATTCTCAATCGGTAACAACTGTAACTTCGCGATATTCTGCAAGAGCTTTTGTCTCCGGCAAAATACGGACGCGGGCGAATTTTAAACCGCTGACTCCTTGCAGTGATTCTACCATGCCGGTCTGCACTTTTGCTTCTACCCAACCTTCGCGTGACAGGTAGCGCAAGTATTGTTGATACTCTTCCCATTCGTCTTCGGTTGAATAAACTACGGTTAGCATTCCTGATTGGGTGATTCGCTCTTGTGCGTCTTTGTCAACGGCTTTTTCGATGCGCTTTTTGACGAGTTCGTAGCGGATGTCGCGCGTGCCTTTTACGTCGAACATTTTTTCGGTGTTTTCGTTGTGAAAAATGTCGATGGTGGTATTTTGTACTAAGACTAAATGGGCTAGTTCCATGTTAATTTGAGACTCGGCTTGCAGGCGAAAAACTGTGCGGCCGCAGTCGCAAATTGCTCGCAGTTGTTCGTACCGCAAACTGTGCAAATGAAATTGGCTGAATTTGGGATCGATCGACTTTCCAACATAAATCATGTGATCCATGCCGTCGGTGCATTCGATGTCGCAGTAGTGGGGGAGGATTTGCTGCATTTTTTCTTGCCAGCGGGCCCAGGTTTCTTGGAGTTTGGTGCCGATTAGGTTGAGCATTTGGTCGTAGCGGGTACGATCGCCATAAACGCAGTTGTGCTCGTTTTCGCAGGCGGCTCGGTAAGCTTCAACTGCTGCCTGAACCCTGGGCCCGCACTGCACAAAATAGTCAAAATACACTTCTAAACGCTCGTTTAAATACTCGGCTGCTCGCACCTCCATATCGACTGTTACTTTTTCTTTTAAATGCTCGATGTAGTCGAGCAAGTCGAGCCGCAGTTGCTCGCCGAGGTGGGTAGTTTGTGTTTCGCAAACGGCATCGGCTATGGCTAAACCCAAGCGGAATTGTTCGAGCAAATCTGTTTGAATGGCTCGGTTTCTTTCGTCGCTGGAACCGCGGATGTCGGAAATTCCGTACAGGGGATGAACGTCTGCAAATACGATCGTCTCTTGGGGCAGTCCCCAACTGCGCCTTTCTGCTTCTTGGGCGAAGCGCCACTCGACTGCGGGATGGATGTTGTGAATGTGGGTAAACCGCTGCTGGATGGCTTGCCGCAGGGCTGCAATGAAGGCGGGAATGAGTTCTTGGGCGTGTTGGGCGTCAATGTTGTTGAAGTGGTTGGGCCGATCGCACAACAGCCCCACCACGCCCAAAATCCGCAGCCCGCAGCCCTCGCGGGTGACTGATTTGACTACCAGGGGCACCAGCAGCATCGACTGAGTGCCCATTTTCCGCAAAGTTCGCTCGCACTCGGTGCGGCACTCGCGGCGCAAGTCTGGGACGTTCCAAACTTGATTTGCTGCGGTGGCCTTCATAAAGTGAGAAGCTTCTAGGGACTCCATTGAATAAACAACCGGCTGCAAATGTTGGCCGTCTTTAGCAACTAATAGCTGTACCTGTTCGCCGTCGGGGCGCATTAGCAAAGTGCCGTCTGCATTGAAGAGCGATCGCAAACAGCGATCGATTCTCTCAAATTTGTCAGGGCGCAGCATGGAATCGCGATCGATCAATAACTGAGTCAGGCGGCGAATTTGCTCCTGTACCGTGACATCAAAACCTTCTAGCAGCAGCAAACCTTCGATGCGGTAATTATCTAAATTTAGGCGATCGGCTAAAGTTCCCAATTGATTGGGCTGCATCAGCCAACCTTCCCGTTCTGCAACAGGCATTAAATTTAATGGAAGATCTGCAAATTCATCTTTTTTTGAATTAATCCGAGTAATTTTCAACTGTTCCGAACCCAGCCAAAATTCAATAAATCTCGATTCATGCTGTTGCGAATTTTTAATGCTCACCGTGACAGGTTCATCTAGCACCCGCAAACTATCGAGGTTTATTTGATAAAATTGCTTAAATACCCAGTGTAAAAGGTGGCGGCGGTACAATTGTTCTACTATTTTTGCATCACAATCCTCGAACAGTTCTAGCAAAGAGATCCCAGTTTCTGTAAACCAACCGTTATGAGATTGAGTTACCAAAGGCGTTCCCTCCCAGCCCGCCAAGCGACAAAATGCCGCGTTAGCGTAACGCAGAGCAAAAGTTCCCGGTTCCATCACCGCGATTAAAACGCGGCGATCGCCCAGAAATTGAAACAGTCGCTCTAAATCTTGTTTCCAAGTTTTCAAGCGTTCAATTTCAGCAGATTGACTCGGTACTTGAGCCGTCAAAGCTTCCAGTAGCTGTTCCACGTCTGGTTCCTTGGGCAGATTCTCGCTGTCTTGCTCTGTCGCAATGATATCTGTATCTGCCGTTGGCAGTGATTTTACGGAGTTGTTATTGTTTTGAGGGGAAGATGATTTAGGAGTAGGCATGAGTAAAACACCTGAAAGCGGTAGATTTTGTTAAACAATGTGAGCGATCGGCGATTTATGGATTTGTCAAGAACTTAGAGCCTGTTTGTAAAGTTTCTGTGTATGTATCCGAAACTAAGTGTTTTCTCGGACGAGCGGTACCTAAATTTTTACTTTTCTTCACAAACAAGCTCTTGGTCTTGACGTTATAAGTGATATTAACGTGTTTGCGACCTGGCTGGTAACACCCATTATAAGTGGTGTGCCGTAGTGGATAGTGTCAGGGACTAATGCTATTTGACTCAGATGTGAGATATATAGTAGCTTTGGGTTGAATGAGGAACAGTCTTGGTAATTGGGAATTGGTAATTGCGAATTGGTAATTGTTAAGCTGGTTGCGAGTCAGTAATTTTGCCAAAAAAATTAGGGTAACAATCTAAATAAACTTGCTATTTGGCAATGCAATAATTTAAATATATAATACAGCTAACAGTATTTTTGAAAGGACATACCTATGGCTTTAACCCTTAACAATCTCATCGGCGATTTCACCGGATTTCCTGTATTTGCTGGCGGCGGGCCGCGTCTTTTGGGATTCGCTACACCAGATGAGATTGACGTAGAGGATGGAAATTTGTCGTCTTTTCCCTGGGGAGTATGGGGACTCGACGGCAACGATACGATCGCAGGTTCGTCGGATTCCAACGAGCGGCTGTTGGGAAATAATGGGGATGATATTATCGGCGGTGGCGGGGGAAATGACATCATTTACGGCGGGAAAGGTAACGATGGTGTGGATGGAAATGATGGTAACGACGTAGTTAGGGGCGACAGCGGCAACGACCTGATCTTTGGAGGGCCCGGGAACGACATTCTTCGGGGAGGGCAAGGAGACGACGATTTAGACGGCAATGAGGGCAACGATTTCTTGGCGGGCGATCGGGGAGTGGACGTGCTGACGGGAGGCCTTGGTGCTGACATATTCGTGCTTAGAAGCAACGAACAGTTTGGAGTCAATGCAGCCGATGTAATTACCGATTTTAACTTTGACGAGGGCGATCGCATCGGTTTAACAGATGGTTTAACAGAACTAGACCTCATCTTCACTGACGACAATCTGATTGCTTACGACAACGACGGAATTCTCAACGATATGGTGATTGAAAACGCAATAAATGGACAGATTTTGGGGATTGTTTTAAACACGAACAACTTTGAACTGATCGGTGCATTTGAACAAGCTAGTCCGTTTGCTTTGGCAGTAAACGGTACTCAATTCCAGTTTTTGGCTTAGTTATTTGTAGGGTGCGCAGTGCGCACCTTAGTTGTAAATATTGCGGTGTTTTGCTTAGTCATGAATGCTCTGGTTTGTAGTGAGGACTAAAGTCCGCATCAAAGAGAGGACTAAAGTCCTCACTACGAACCTTTTTAAGGGTTAAAATTTAACTATTCGGGGCGGGCAAGATGCCCACCCCACAAAATACAATGATGGTGGTAGAACAGGCATCTTGGCTGTTATTCGGGGCGGGGAAGATGGCTACCCACTAATTGTTTAAATAAACAGAATTTTTTAAATTAGGATCGCCAATTAAATAACTTACAATTTTAATTATTATTGTGGAATTTATTTAATTATCATTGGTTAGAGGCGGCTCAGCTTAATGCCAAAAATGTACGAAATGTACGAATTGTCAGAACGATCGCAATTCTCTGAAAACCTCAGCCGTTTCAAGCCTGCGAACATTTCATTTTCGCCTATACTATTCGGAGTATAAAAAATCTCACTCTTGTGCAATTACTTATGAATAGGGATTATTCGCGGTTTGATTCCCTCGCCAGCATCCTAGCAGGAACAGCAACGGTAGCAGGAATAGTCGTCTTTGCAGCATCACCAGTTTTCGCAAAAACTCCTCAAGAAATTGCCAAATTCGCTGAATCTGTCAGCGTTCAAATTAACGGAACAACTGGTAGCGGGACTGGATTTATTATTTCCAGACAAGGTACGACTTACACTGTGCTGACCTCTAATCATGTTGTTGCTAACATAAGGGATAACTATACGATTCGCACTTCTACCAAAAAAGATTATCAAGTAACACGTAGTGTACTATTGGAGAAAGGTCAGAATGCTCCAGATTTAGCAGTAGTAACATTTAAAAGTACAGAATCTTATCCAGTTGTAACTTTAGGCGATTCCGAACAAGCGACAGTGGCTACACCAATTTTTGTGTTTGGATATCCAGGGAATCATTTAGAAGAAAAGTACGGAAATAAACGCTTTTTTGAATTTTCATCGGGGTTTGTTACCAGTCGTCGCCCGACTCATCCACGCGGTTATACTTTGCGCTACAGTGCTATTACCAAAGGGGGCATGAGTGGAGGGCCTGTATTTGATACAGAAGGCCGTGTAATTGGGATTCACGGACAAGGAGACCTCGATTATATAACGGATAACGAAGGAAAAATCACAGATAAATTCACTGATAAGACAGGGTTTAATTCTGCAATTCCTATCAACACTTTTATAGCTAAACTGTCGGATGCAGGATTAAATCGATCGGCTCTTTTGATAAATACTTCTCCAACTGCTACTGCACCTCTGAAACTGAACAATCCCAACGATGCTAAGACTTATTATGTTCGCGGTTTAACTCGATTTGACAAGGGAGATTTATCCGGTGCTGTTACCGATTTTAACCAAGCGATTCAAACTCAATCGGATTATGTAGAAGCTTATTTTTATCGAGCACTGGCTTATTTTGATTTGAGACAAATGCCCAAGAGTATCGCTGATTATAGCAAGGCGATCGCCCTTAATGCCAGTTATGTTGACGCTTACTACAATCGGGGGCTGGTTTTGTCAGCATTGGGAGATAAACCGGGGGCGATCGCCGATTATACTCAAGTCATCCGCTTGGATAGAAACTTTGCAGCAGCTTACAACAACCGAGGATTGGCGCTTTCGGACTTGGGCGATCAAAAAGGGGCGATCGACGATTTCAATCAAGCGCTGCAAATTAATCCCGGTCGCGCTAACACTTATTTTAACCGAGGATTGGCGCTATTTCGCATCAATAACGATCGCTCTGCCTTAGCTGATTACACGCAAGCAATTCAACTCAATCCCAGTTATGCCAAGGCTTATGCTAATCGAGGCATTACGTTGGTGAGAATGGGAGATAGGCCAGGGGCGATCGCCGATTTGCAGCAAGCCGCCCGTTTATTTAGGGCTCAAGGAATGAATGCAGATGCTCAAAAAGCATTAGATGCGATCGGGCAACTGCAAAAGTAAAATTGATTTGATATTGTGCACCTGTCGCAATATTCCGGTACTCCAAAATTAGGAAGATTTCCACAGTCCGGCATTCGCAATAGTCCGACAGTCCGGCAGGGGTTTAAACCCCTGCCTCAAAGCTGAAGTCCTCTAAAGAGGACTAATATAAAATCGGATTAATTGCACAGAATATTTGTAGGGAAACGGTACTGCCGTGTCCGTATCCGCCGCAGGCAAACTATCGAAATAAATACAGAAAGAGGACACAGCAGTGCTGTGTCCCTACTATCGAAATAAATACAAAAAGAGGACACAGCACTGCTGTGTCCCTACCAAATATCCCTATGACGATCGATCGCCATTTCAGTCCTTTTCAAAGGACTTTCGCTATGAGACGGGGGTTTAAACCCCCGTCGGACCCGACAACAAACGCGAGAATAGATATTACCTATTCCCCTAAAACCTCACCGTCACCAAAATCACCCGCCGAGGCTGATTTTCCGCTTCAATAGTAAACTCAACACGCCCAAAACCTTTCGGCCCGGGTTCAACTAAATCGTAGCGAGATGTCACCGTCCCCGCCGCTGTATTGTATTGAGCAAAAACAGCACCGGGATTCCTCCCAGCAGACGCATCCGCATCCCCTCCCCAAGCACTCAAATCATCTAATGTCGATCGAGTTGGCAATACCGAAGCCGCGATTTCTGGAGGTGTTAATCTTTGGTCGGCTAAGACTCTTTGAGCGTTATGAATCGCGCACATTGTCGGCCCGGAAATTTTGGCATCGCTATATTGATCTTCCCACTTTTGTACGAAGCCAAAGCCCACATTCGGGCCGACTTGCTCCTGTCTTTGCCGCCCCCACAGCCGACTGGTATCTGATGCAAAATTAGAACCGCTGCCAGTTACGGCTAATTCGGTTCTTTTGTTAGTAAAATTGCGCCTGACAAATTCTTTGTCTGCCGTGCGAATGGCGTTAGCTGCTGCTGATTCTATTTTATTGCTAACATTAGTATTTCCTTGCAATATCGGTGAAAGAACACCGGGGATGGGCTGTGTTCCACAATATTTTTGAATGCCGTTGAAAACGCGATCGGCTGATAAGGCACTAATCGGAAATTCTAGGGAATAAGCCTCGGCAGGTTTGGGGAAAAAGATGCCCGATGTTGCGGAAGCAGCAAAAGAAGCGCCACCCCAGATAACGATCCGATTAAATTGACGGCGGCTGATACTCATTTTATCTTCTCCCAGGAGAGCGCGCCCCCAGCTCAACTTGAGCTTTCATAAAGTAGTAGGGAGTATAACTCTGACAATTTGTGGCTCTAGCACAAAATACTTCTACTGCTAGACTTTTGCCATTGCTAATATCTACTAGCATTGTATTTACTTGACCTTGATCCCCAGTGCGAGAAGCTACTTGATTTCCGTCTACATAAACATCTATTCGTGCTGGTGGGGAGTTTTCGGTGTCAGGAATCGCAAACTCCAGTCGGAGAGAAGCGGGGCCACCAGGAAGCCGACAAGTCATAGCAGTACCATTTTGAATATATAAAACACTGGTATAAATTTGTCTTCCGACAGAAATATCTCGTTGGCGACTCTCCCAGTTACCCGATCTTTTCACACATTGCAGGTCAGCCAAAGGAATAGGCCGCTGGGCCTGAGCCACTTGTGCGCCAACCGTCCCTAACATCACACATAACATCCCAGCGAGGAACAAACCGCTGAGCCACCGATCGCGCTTCATATAAAATATCCTCTCAACACCTTAACCAATTAATATAAAGGATGAGCTGTGTAGGAAAAATCCTAACTTTGGACAGATGACAAAATCAAAAATGTCACACTTGTACGAATTGTCAGGTATAATGAATAGCGTAAACTCCAGCTTTTCCCGAATCTATGGATATTGCAGAAGTCTTGACACTGGCAGATCAGCTAATTTTTGCTAAGACGGGAAAGCATTTAGATTACGTGCAAGATGCTATTCTGCGAGGGACATTAGAAGACGCAACTTACACGCAAATTGCTCAAGAACTTTACTCAAGTCCAAGTCATGTTAGAAATGTCGGTTCTGACCTTTGGAAAACACTTTCTAAAGGATTGAAAAGAAATATTACTAAAAACAATCTTAGGACTGTATTAGAAAAGGGTATAGTTTATAATTATAAATCAAGTATTGTTGAAAATATAACAGGTGAGAATATAACAGTTAATAAAAACCTTAATGTTTGTCCTGAAAAAGTGCGATCGCCCAAAACACCTCAAAACCCCCAACCAACAGCAAAACAGCCCCGCATCGACTTAGGCGACGCACCCGAAATCTCCACATTTTTCGATCGCACATCCGAACTCACCACCCTCGAAAACTGGATTTCAAGCCGCACCCGTCTCATCACCATCCTCGGCTTATCCGGTATTGGCAAAACCGCCCTGACACTCCAACTAATCCCACAAATTCAACACGAATTCGACTGCATCATCTGGCGAAGCCTCCACAACGCGCCACCCCTCCAAACACTCCAAACCGACATAATTAAATTCCTATCGCAGCAGCAAGAAACTAACCCCCCCAACCCCCCCTTATCAAGGGGGGGCGAAGAGATTCAGCCTCCTTATCCCAGGCGTGGCGAAGAGATTCAGCCTCTTTCTCCCCCCCTTAGCAAGGGGGGGTTGGGGGGGGTAATCCACCATTTACGATCGCACCGCTGTCTCATCATCGTCGATGATGTGCAAACAATTTTTAGCAGCCAACAACTAGCAGGAAACTACCAACCAGGATATGAAAACTATGGCGCTTTCTTCAAACAGATCGTAGAATCATGCCACAACAGTTGCATAATCTTGATTAGTTGGGAAAAACCCAGAGAAATTGCAGCCTTAGAAAGCCACCCGAAAAATTGTCAAACTCTGCAACTCAATGGTTTAGGCGAATCAGCCCGAGAAATCTTCACAGAAAAAGGCTTAGCAGAATCAGAAAACTGGTCAGAATTGATTGAGTTTTACCAAGGCAATCCCTTGTGGTTAAATACAATAGCCGCTGCAATTCAAGATTTATTTAGCGGCAATATTTCTGATTTTTTATCCTATGATAGCCTAGTTTTAGGAGACTTAGAATATTTATTGCACCAACATTTTCAGCGCTTGTCAGACTCCGAAAAACAAGTCATGTCCTGGCTGGCAAATCAAAACAAAGCAGTCGAAATCTCAAAAAAGCCAGCCCTTCTGGAATTATCCCCTTCAGAATTCCTAAAAGCTGTCGAATCCTTGAGACGGCGGTTGTTAATCGAAAAAGTCCAAAAGGGCGATCGCACCCTTTTCACACTCCAACGGGCGATCGCGGAATACATAAAAACTCACACCTTCGAGCAATCTGCATAACTCGCCCAGATTTATCCGCAGCGTCAATTAATTCTCCAATCTAAAATTTAAAATCTCAAATCCCAATACCCGCATTTAGCCTTAAAATAGGACTTACGCACGGGGGCTCAGAAACCGGGTTTTTTTACAAAAAACTTGGTTGTGACCCGCAGATTCGGTAAAAAACCCGGTTTCTTTGGTCGGGGTGCGTCCAGGACTTAAAATTAAAAATACTGACTAGCCAACAAAGCCCTATGTTTGAAGCCCTTGCCGATCGACTCGAATCCACCTGGAAAAAACTGCGCGGACAGAATAAAATCTCCGAATCCAACATCCAAGACGCCATCAAAGAAGTCCGCCGCGCCCTCCTGGAAGCCGATGTCAACCTCCAAGTCGTCAAAAACTTCGTCGCAGAAGTAACGGCCAAAGCACAAGGAGCAGAAGTCGTTTCAGGCGTCCGTCCAGACCAACAATTCATCAAAATCGTCCATGACGAACTCGTCCGCGTCATGGGGGAAACCAACGTACCCCTCGCCACCGCCGAATCCGGGCCGACAGTCATCCTGATGGCCGGTTTGCAAGGAACCGGGAAAACCACAGCCACCGCCAAACTAGCACTCTTACTCCGCAAGCAAAATCTTACCGCACTGCTAGTCGCCACCGACATTTATCGACCCGCCGCGATCGACCAATTGCTCACCCTCGGCAAACAAATCGACGTACCCGTATTTGAACTAGGCAAAGATACCGATCCCGTAGAAATCGCCCGCCAAGGCATCGAACGCGGCAAAGAACTAGGCGTAGATACCATCATCGTCGATACAGCAGGCCGCCTGCAAATCGACCAAGACATGATGGCTGAATTGCTTCGCATCAAACAAACAGTACAACCCCACGAAACACTGTTAGTTGTTGATGCCATGACCGGCCAAGAAGCAGCAAATTTAACCCGCACCTTTCACGAACAAATCGGCATTACCGGCGCCATCTTAACCAAACTAGACGGCGACAGCCGCGGCGGCGCAGCCCTATCCGTGCGGCAAATATCCGGCGCGCCGATTAAATTTGTCGGCGTCGGCGAAAAAGTGGAAGCATTGCAACCATTTTATCCCGATCGCATGGCATCGAGAATACTCGGCATGGGCGATGTCTTGACGCTAGTCGAAAGAGCTCAAGAAGAGTTCGACATCGCCGACGCCGAAAAAATGCAAGAGAAAATGCTGACGGCAAAGTTTGACTTTACCGACTTTCTCAAGCAAACCAGACTGTTAAAAAATATGGGTTCCCTCGGCGGCATCATGAAAATGATTCCGGGGATGAACAAACTCTCCGACGAACAAATGCGGCAGGGAGAAGTGCAGCTAAAACGCACCGAAGCCATGATTAATTCCATGACAGTTGAAGAACGCCGCAATCCCGAACTTTTAGCAAGTTCTCCATCCCGCCGCCGCCGCATCGGCAAAGGCGCCGGCTACGCAGAAAACGACGTAACAAAACTTGTCAGCGACTTCCAGAAAATGCGTACCATGATGCAGCAAATGAGTCAAGGCAACTTTACAGGAATGGGAGGATTGCCGGGGATGCCGGGAATGCCGGGAATGCAGGGAATGCAGGGAATGGGCGGCCAGAAGAAAAAGAAAAAAAATAAGCCTAAAAAAGGTTTTGGACAGTTGTAAAAAATGGTTCGTAGTGAGGACTTCAGTCCTCTCTTTGATGCGGACAAAAAAGGTTTCGGTCAGTTGTAAAAAATAGTTTGTAGTGAGGACTTCAGTCCTCTCTTTGATGCGGACTGAAGTCCTCACTACAAACCTATAGAAACCTACACAATAGTTTTTTTGTTACCAACTTTTACCCAAAAAAGGCTGCAATTGAATATGGTACAAACATTTACTCAACTAGAAACCATATCTCTAGAAGTGCCGAATTCGATCGCCCTAACCGTCACCGGCGACCAATTCGAGGCCTTAGTATTCGCAAATCCCGACTTGAGATTAGAAAGAACATCACAAGGAGAATTAATAGTGAATCCACCCACCGGCGGAGAATCCAGCGAAAGGAATTTCAACATTACCGGGCAACTTGCTCGCTGGTGCGATGACAACGAGGATTTAGGATCGGGTTTTGACTCTTCGGGAGGATTCATCCTTCCTAACGGTGCTAACCGTTCTCCCGACGCTTCCTGGGTGAGTCGAGAACGCCTCGAAGCCTTGACACCAAAACAGCGAAAAGGCTTCGTTCCTCTATGTCCCGACTTTGTAGTAGAGTTGCGATCGGCATCTGACAGTCTCTCCACCCTCCAAACAAAGATGCGAGAATATATTGACAATGGTGCGAGATTGGGCTGGTTAATTGACCCGCAAAATCGGCGCGTAGAGATTTACCGACAGCAAGCAGAAGTAGAAATATTGGCCAATCCAACTGAGTTGTCCGGAGAGGATGTATTGCCCGGATTTGTGTTGAATTTAAGGCGAGTTTGGCGTTAAATTTCCTGTACGCCCCCATAGGGTGAAGATGGCGCCCGAGTTCCGGCCCTGAGAGATATTTGGCTTTGTAAGGCCACGAGAGATGTAGCTGTTACCTTACAGCTTTTTATGCCATGATTTTTAGTGCCATTGGCCTCAAGTCCTAACTGCGAACCACGGACATCACAAGTTTTACAGAACTTTACGTAGCTTGAGAGCGATCGACCAACAATAAGCTTTAGACTTTTAAACAAACGCCGCGACTCCCAGAAATCCGGACTTTAATCTACCGTAAAAAAACATTATGTTTCCAACTCACCGCCCCCGCCGCCTCCGCAACCATCCCCAACTCCGCCGGATGGTACGCGAAAACATCTTGACAACCAGCGATTTAATTTACCCCCTATTTGCCGTACCGGGGGAAGCTTTTGCCAAAGAAGTTACCTCGATGCCCGGTGTTTACCAGCTATCGGTAGACAAAATCGTAGAAGAAGCAAAAGAAGTTTACGATCTCGGCATTCCCGCGATTATTTTATTCGGCATTCCCGCAGACAAAGATACAGACGCGACAGGTGCTTGGCACGACTGCGGCATCGTGCAAAAAGCGACGGCAGCAGTTAAAGCAGCCGTACCGGATTTAATTGTCATGGTCGATACTTGTCTGTGCGAATATACCAGTCACGGTCACTGCGGCTATTTAGAAGTCGGAGATTTAAGCGGCCGAGTTTTGAACGATCCGACGCTAGAATTGCTGAAAAAAACAGCCGTTGCTCAAGCTAGAGCTGGTGCAGATATTATTGCACCTTCGGGAATGATGGACGGTTTTGTGGGAGCAATTCGCGAAGGATTGGACTCGGCTGGATTTGAAGATATTCCCATCATGTCCTACGCGGCAAAATATGCCTCAGCTTATTATGGCCCGTTCCGGGATGCGGCGGATTCTGCTCCGCAATTTGGCGATCGGCGCACCTATCAAATGGATCCAGGAAACGGCCGGGAAGCTCTCAAAGAAATTGCTCTCGACATAGCCGAAGGTGCGGATATGCTGATGGTTAAACCCGCTTTAGCGTACATGGACATCATCTGGCGCGTCAAGGAAGCAACTAATTTGCCAGTTGCTGCTTACAACGTTTCTGGAGAATACGCGATGGTGAAAGCCGCCGCCCTCAACGGTTGGATTGATGAAGAAAGAGTCGTGATGGAAACCTTGACAGGATTCAAGCGTGCTGGTACCGATTTGATTTTGACTTATCACGCCAAAGATGCTGCCCGCTGGCTGCAAAACTGAGACATTCGTGATACCCCAATAGGTTTGGGTTCGGAATACTCGGCGGTTGAAACCGCGTCTGTACACAAAACCCGCCTCTGCGGGTTAAAGGCAAGGGGGTAAAAATTACGCGCTCTTCTTCAGTCTGCGGAGGCAGACTTCCCTTGTCTAGAAGTGGTTTCAACCGCCGTCTAATCTGGCGAATTTTGAGTCAAAAACTTTTCACAAACTTTATACAAAAAAGTATTAATAATTACTGAAATCAGTTATAATTTATGTGTAAATAAAAGAAGTTTTGTAAATTGGGAATTTAATCATCGATCGTTCCCAAGCAAAATTAACTTTCATTCCTGCAAGACCGTAAAGGTAACACAGTTTAGATACAACTTAAAGGCACGTTCAGCATGACATCAACGACTAGGGATTCCAGTCACATTCAATTTTGCACCAGTCGCGATCGCGTTGACATCGTACAAATCCAAGAACTATTTAAAGCCGCCGCCTTTTGGGCGAGGGCGCGCAAGATAGAAGATTGGGAAATTGCGATCGCCAACAGCGAACCCGTAGTTACAGTTTGGGACGGCCCGCGGGCGATCGGCTTTGCTAGAGCCACCTCAGACGGCATCTATCGAGCCACCATCTGGGATGTCGCCATTCACCCCGATTACCAAGGTGCAGGACTCGGCCGCAAATTAGTGCAAACCGTCTTGAGTCACCCTCGAATGTGCCGAGTAGAGCGAGTTTACCTGATGACAACTTACAAACAAAGCTTCTACGAGCGCATCGGTTTTCAGCACAACGCCAGCACCACTATGGTACTAGAAAATCAGCTCCTAGAAGAGAATATCGAATTAGAAATTAGCAAAGGCGAATTGCTAACTGCTATTTGCTAAACCAGCATAAAACTCGCACCAAAATCTCTCCTACGTAGGGTGCGCAATGCGCACCTTACTAGCAAAGGCGAATTGCTAACTGCTATTTGCTAAACCAGCACAAAAATCGCAC
>NZ_JAEQCI010000097.1:27010-47556 GCF_020738565.1 Microcoleus sp. PH2017_12_PCY_D_A
TTACTAGCAAAGGCGAATTGCTAACTGCTATTTGCTAAACCAGCACAAAAATCGCACCAAAATCTCTCCTACGTAGGGTGCGCAATGCGCACCTTACTACCTATTAATAATTTCCCTCTTCCCTCCCTGCGTTAAATCCCGTACATTGGTCGTTACCTTCTTCCTTTTTCCTTCTTCCTTCTTCCTTCTTCCTTCTTCCTCAATCACAACTTTGCCAAAGGAATAGAACACTGAGTCCGATTAAAATTGGACTCTTCCGACTCAGAAGGCACAGCCAAAACTTCCAACTTTCCATTCATCAAACTTAAAAGCGTCTGATTCATCAACAACCTCATGCCAGAAGAGACGTGAGAATTATCGCTGCTCTTAGTAGCATCCAACTCCAAATCGTGCTTCAGCAAATCCCAAGATTCGCTCCAAGCACTAACTGAACGCTGATCGTCCACCCAAATGTGAACGCATCCAGATTCCGGCGAAGAGTGTGCAGAAACAGAAATACTTCCCTCCTCCATCTGAGCAATAGCAGTATCTATCAAATGGACTAAAACTTGCCTAAACCTCGGCAAATCTGCCAATACATAAATCCCCGGATCGGGCGGCAATATCTCCAAACGAATGCTGCGATTGGCAGCTTGCAAGTAAGTTAAATCATCAATTTCATCAAAAACCTTCGCTAACTGAATCGGCTCAATATCCATCTTGTCAGTGCCGTGTTCAGTTTTAGCAACAGAGATAATTTCATCTATCAATTTCACCAGCTTGAGTGCTGCGCCGTGAGCTTGTTCGACAAACTCTCGTTCCTCAGCAGGATCGTCGCACAAATCCGAGAGAATTAATTGCAGCGTACCAATCATACTGCTGAGGGGCGATCGCAACTCGTGAGAAGTTCGAGCCAAAAAACCCGCCTTAAATAGACTCATCTCCGATGCCATCTGATAAGCCAATTGAGTTTGCTTCAGTTGCTCTCCAAGGGCATCAAACTTCTCTAAATCATTTTCTTGAGGAGTTGGGGGCACGTAGGGCGCAGGTTCTGGCTGTTGCAAGCTTTTTTGCCGCCCGCGCCAAATCAAACTGCTTCCCAAACCCAGTCCCAGTCCCATACCTAAATATATCAAGTCGCTCCAGCCGATCGGCGCCATATTACTTTGCCTAGGAGTTTAGCTTTTAGCATTTTAGCTCGATCGCGCCTTGTCGCAATATTTCCCAACCGCCACCAGTCCATTTAGCCACAGTCGAAGGCAAACTCGAAGCCGTCGGTGCGGTTGGCGCTGTTGCTAATTCAGTAGCAACTAATGTCAAAACTTCGGGAAACTGTGCCTCAATTTCTGCCACCGACTCTAGAGGCGCTTGGCCTGATAAATTAGCACTGGTAGTTGCCAAAGGGCCTGTCTGCCCTAAAATCTGGAGTGCAAGGGGAAAGTTAGGCACTCGTACTCCGATCGTAGTGCGATCGATCGCATTCATGGCAGCCGGCACCAGTGGCGAAGCCGGCAGCACCAAAGTTAACGCCCCAGGCCAATAGGATGCGGCCATTTGCTGCCACAAATTGAACTCTGCTGGACTCCCCTGCACGTAAGGCCACAAAGCCTCAGCCGATGCAGCCATCAAAATCAGCGGTTTGTCTTGACGGCGCCCTTTAGCTGCAAAAATCAACTCCGCGCGATCGGGCCGCGTCGCCAAAGCGGGTACAGTATCGGTAGGAAAGCTGACAATATAATCTCCTGAAATTGCCCCTTGAATCAAGGAGGCGATCGAAACTTGAGTCATCCGATTTTAGATTGTAGATTTTAGGTTTTAGATTTTAGATTTTGCATAAATCTTTGATTGATAAGTTAACCACAGATGTCAAGCAGATCAACACAGATCGACGCAGATAATTTCAAGATCGGAGAGCGAATAAATCCCATGCAAGTCTATTTTAGAATTGCAGCATATTTTTGGAATCTAAAGACGATAGGCTAAAGCAAAGCGATCGATTCCTGCCAAATCCGCAAATATCTGAACATCGCAATAACTCCCGTGACTTTGTAGCATATCAGCCACCGCCGTTTCTTGTCCCGCCATCATCTCAACCAACCAAACTCCCCCAGATTCTAAATAATCGGGAGCCGTTTCTACCAAATGCCGGATGCAATCTAACCCGTCTAAACCGCCATCTAAAGCCAGGTGAGGTTCGTGCTTCAAAACTTCCGGTTGCAGAGTCAGCACCGTGCTGCTGGGAATGTAAGGCGGGTTAGACACCATGCCACTAACTTTACCCTTGAGAAATTCTAGCGGTTGCCACCACAAACCTTGATAAAAATTAATTCGCGATCCAAAGCCTAAATTTTCAGCATTCAGTCGAGCAACTGCCAAAGCTTCCGAACTGCAATCTACTGCATGAATCGTAGTATTTTTCAACGCACAAGCCAAGCCGATCGCGATCGCCCCACTGCCCGTTCCCAAATCCACCCAATGCGATGTTGGATTCGCTGAATAGCTTTTCACAGCATCCACAGCCAAATCGATCAGCAATTCCGTTTCAGGACGAGGAATTAGCACCGCCGGCGTTACTTTCAGCGAAAAATCCCGCCAATGTGCAACTCCGGTTAAATACTGCACCGGCACCCGTTCCTGCAACCGCCGCTGCCACAGTCGATCGAGTTCTGATACAGACAACTTTAATTCAATTTTTGGCAAATCTTTAAACAACTCCAAACGCAGAGCCAACTTATCCAAACCTGCCAGCTCTTGCAACAGCCAGTCGAGTTCTGCTTGGGGAATGTTGGAGGAGCTCGCATCAATCTTAGCTTGATTCACCCACTGCCAAAGCTCTAAACCGGAAACAAACATATAGCCTTTCAAGGAAAAGATGAGGTAGGACTGGGCATAGGGCATAGGGCATAGGGCATAGGGCATAGGGCATAGGGCATAGGGCATAGGGCATAGCGCATACCTCACTTTTTTGAGAGCCACTATAAGAATTTTTGGGAATTGGTCAGTAGTCATTAGTCAGTAGTCATTAGTCAGCAGTCATTAGTCCTTGGTAATTGGGAATTGAGAATTGAGAATTGAGAATTGAGAATTGGTAAATAGTAGGTTGAGTCGAGAGATCCAAAAATCCAATTTACTAACTCAGTCCCGAACGCAAAACCTAATTATGTAGGGTTCCATCCACACCGCACCTTACCGCTATTAAGTAGCACATGAAACCAATTTTCGGGTAAATCCTGTCCGTAACTAATGACCTGTTTGGCCTATGACCAATGCCCTACGACCAATGCCCCATGCTCCATGCCCCATGCCCCATGCCCCATGCCCCATGACCAATGCCCTATGACCAATGCCCTATGACCAATGACTATTAGCGAGCCGGTCGAGCTGGAGCTGGAGATGCAGCCGGTCGAGCTGGAGCTGGAGATGCAGTCGGTCGAGCTGGAGCTGGAGATGGAGCCGCCTGTGGATTTTGACCAGCACCAGCCGGTTGGCGCGATCGCACATATTCTACCGATTCCCGCGACGGAATTAAAATCATTTGGCTCAAAGACGGGTCATTTTCAGTACCCAAAGCTTCCAAAATCCTCTCCAAGTTGACTACCTCAATCTTAATTGTGGAAGTCACGTTCGGCTGCTGCTGCTTAAAACGTTCGACCATTTCCTGCAAGTCCTCCTTGTTAAAAAACAGGGGAAGCTCTTCTTTATCGCCCCGTTGAATCGTCAAATAACCATTTTCCGGGCCACCTCTGGCCAAAAACAGAGGTACACCGTTTAAGTCGTTAACTTGTTGCCCAGCCTGCTGAAGTACAGTTTTCGCCGACTGTACCTGCTGCGCTGCGGGAATAAAAGCAAACAGCACCTGATCCGGCTTGCCTTTATTTTCTTGAGCCAGCCGATAAATTTCCCCCAGCGACACGGGTGTCACGCGCGCCGACGCCGCCAACTGAGGATTTCCCGTTTTCAGTTGATCGACAAAAGCTTGAGCATCTTTCTGGCTGATAAAAATTCTGGCTACCGAAGCATTACCAGTTTGACCCTGACCTTGCTTGGGAACAGAAGCGATGAAGAACGCACCTTGACCGTCTGTAATCGTAAATACCGGCACCGGGCGTAACTTTTCTACAACTTGTGGCACTGGCAATGCGAGTGCAGACATCTTGGCAAGGGGCTCCGGGCCGAGCAGAGTGCAGCCCACAATCCCCAATATTGCGCCTAAACGAACTAATGATTTCATGTTTTTCCACCATCCGCGATCCTGAAACACATTAACGCAAAGACTGGCTCCTTGACACGATCGACAAGAACTGCCTCAATCGGTTGGCATTTTGAACAAATGTAAACCTCAGCCGCAGTTTCTGCTTGAACCTACTATTTAATATTGTGCGATCGGGATGACAGGATTTGAACCTGCGACATCCTGCTCCCAAAGCAGGCGCGCTACCAAGCTGCGCTACATCCCGGTGTATTTGCTATCTCTCAACCATTAACGCACAAAACCACCTGCTTGTCAAGCTTTTTTGAATTTTAGCTTTTGATGCAGCGCGGCTTGACAAGCTTTGCAAGGCAAAGCTTCATAACTGCCAAGCTGCGGGGATACATTAAGAGCGTAACTGACCGCAGCCCACAGGCTTGTGAGGTGTTTGGCAGCTTGAATATTGCATTTACTCAACAAATCAACGCTGACCTCCACCGGACGAGCTAATCTGGATACCAAAACATACCTTTAATGCCCTCTGGATCGGACATAAAGCCCAAATTTCGGTAAAAATCCACCACCTGAGGGTCAGCAAATAAGGTAATGTTGCTGATGTCTTCACTGCGGAGTTTTTTAATGATGTATTTCATCAGTGCCTTGCCCATGCCTTTACCCTGGTAATCAGGATGAACTACCACATCCCAAAGCGTGGCATTAAAAGCATGGTCTGAAGTCGCTCTGGCGAAACCCACCAGCCGTCGCTGGCTGCCCCGTATCTCCCACATAGAGACGACTAGGAAGCTGTGCACAATTGCTTTTTTGACTTTACGCAGGGGACGGCGGGACCAACCCACTGCATTACAAAGTTCTTCGAGTTCGTAGAGGTCAATGTCCCGATCGCAACTAAAAAAGATGCGAGCGTTGCCGCTGGCGGGTTTGCGAAACATTGGGGAAAGCGGATCGCCTAACCCAAGAGCCACATCTTCCTCAAATTCCGCTGTTTGGGGTACAGAGGCAGACTCAGAACTACTAAATAAGTTTTTCCAAAAACCCATGCAGGCGCGGTTAAGGTAGTAGAAGTTGGACGACGTGAAAGAGAGCCCGATAGATAAACCCACTCCGACCGGGGTGGGATGAATTGCGGGTAGCCTCTTGAGGAACAGTTTACGGTACACTCATCTTACGCCGAAAACAGGGATTTGTCGTCCAACATTGACTCTGCTCTTTTTTGCTTCCCGTCAAGTTTGGTAGAACTGTTCTGCTAGCCTGTGCCGGGACAACCCGGTGTTAAGGTAAAATTTGTTGCCCAACCAGGACAGAGGCATTTAGGAATTGCTTCTTTTGAGTACCGCCGATCGCGTCGGAACTCATACAATTGGTGGGAAATACCACCCGAATGGCGCAACCGCGACATTCTAGTTATACATTCCCCGACAGATTTGATTTTTGTTTTTAGTGAGGAGACGCGCGAAATTTAAGTCGGATCGTCAAATCGAAAATCCCATTGCCATAAGGCATGGGAGGACTAACTAAATAACAAATTTGCCGGACATTACGGGACAATCTGATACAATCAAACAAGAGTTGAGGAAAAAACTATTGTCAAGTACGTCCCACTCTCACCATCATTCATCCTTGGAGTCAACGAAAGAAATCTCCGACGTTGGGAACAAAGCCAGTGAAAAATCCAAAAGCTTCTTGCCCTATTGGAACGAATTTTCTCATGAGATGTCCGAATGGTTGTCGTTGCCCACAAAAACCGATTGGCAAGAAGAGGCTTTGACCAATGCCAATGGAACAGCGAGCAAAACTGGTGTAAACTCCTGGTACCGAACCAAACAAACCTTAGTCCAGAACAAAAAATGCTTGAAGACGTGCTTGCAGTCCTCCACCGATCGAGTAGTAGATTGTACGGACGGCGACAGTAGAAAACTCAAATCTCACAAGCTCAGGATTTATCCCAGTCAGGAATTAAATAAAGTCTGGCGTAAATGGCTAGCAGCCTGTCGTTATTGTTTCAACCAAGCAATAGCAATGCAGCGCAAAAAGCCCTTAAGTAAGTTGCAGTTGCGTAACGAAGTTATGCGAGGCGATTTACCAGAATGGGTAAAAGAAACGCCTTGTCATATCAGACAGAATGCTATTTTTGATGCTCACCGAGCATTTAAGGCAAGTTCAGACGCCAAGTTCCGTAGCATCAGAGATTACTCTCAAACCATAAAGTTTAACGATTCAAACTTCAAAAAAGGCACTTGGTATCCTTCCTTAACCAAAGGATTAACCTATCATACTTCTGAGATAATTCCTGAGTGCGATCGAGGTACTCAGTTGGTATACTGCAAGGGTCGTTGGTTTGCAGTGTTTCCTCTGTCAGTTACCGCAGAGCCTACGGACGCAACAGGAATTATTGCATTAGATCCCGGCGTAAGAACATTTATGACCGGGTTTGATGGCAATAAATTCCTTGAGTTTGGAGGTGGTGACATGGGGCGAATAGCTCGTCTCTGTCAACACCTAGATAACCTAATGAGCCGAATGTCTCAAGCTACGAAACAGCGCCGAAAACGAATGAGACAAGCGGCTCACCGTATGAGAATACGCATTCGTAATTTAGTAGACGAATGCCAGAAACAAACCGCTTGCTATTTAACTAGCAACTATAGATTCATATTTCTTCCGACTTTTGAGTCTTCCCAAATGGTCGCCAAAGCACGAAGAAAGATTCGTTCAAAAACTGCTAGAGCCATGTTGACATGGGCGCATTACAGATTCAAACAAACCATCAAACATCAGGCAAATGTTAGAAATGTCAATGTGATTGATGTCACTGAAGAATACACGTCTAAAACTTGTACCCATTGCGGTCACGTACATCAAAAGCTAGGTGGTTCTAAAGTGTTTACTTGTCCTGAATGTGGCTGTTCAATCCCACGAGATTACAATGGCGCTTTTGGTATATTACTGAAAGCTTTGCGGGATACCGCCTCTATCTCCTATGAGGGTGATAGTGCTCTCGTTACTTTGTCCGGTAATAGCCGGGCAAGTGTCGCGTAAATGTATCAGTCAATACCTAGTATATCTCCCGCACCTTCCCCTCAATTATGGCTTCGGGTTTAAAACCATCTACACTAGAACTTCTCAAGCGCTTTAACCGAGCGTTTCCACAGTTTTACGAGCAATTTGTCAGCAGCGAAATCCAACTGCAAAACCTCAAATTAGCTTACCAACTTTACAAAACTCGGCAAGCCGTCATCGAAATTAGAGCCGAAGGTAACAAAAGTGCCCTGCATTTTGCTTACCGGAACCAGTCTTTTCTGCTGAGCGACATTTTCGGTGTGCTGGCTGCCTACGGGCTGACGATTCACAGTCTGAGTCTCTACGGTCAAATTTACCCGCCGATGCTGGTATTTATCAAATTGGTAGTATCTCGCGGTGGCAAGGTACTGGCAGATAAAACCGCAGAAAACGTCTGTAGGGCGGTTCGAGAGGCCTTGGCGGGGCATTTTGAGGTGGAAGAGATGTTGGCCGTGGAATTTAATTTAGACGCGGGTTTGGAGGATGTGGCTACTGAATTTTACGTCGATCCTGTTTTCCACTTGCCGGCTTTGCTGATTGAAGCAGACAACCAGCCTGGACTTTTTTACAAAGTTATGTATGCTATCTGGCAAGAGGATTTGTTGGTGGTAAATGCAAATTTATTGGTTTGGCGGGGGCGAACTCGCTTGATTCTCTACTTGTTGGGCCCCAATGAAAGTTTGATTCCTGAGTATCTGGGGCAGAAAATCGCTGAGGGGGTGCGACAAAGATTGCTGGGCGAGCGGTTTTAGGAATAGCGCCTGACGCTGGTGAAAGCCGGTTTCTCACAACAACGTTTCGGAGCTATCAGATCGAGCTTAAGGACGTTCTTAATTCCTGAAACCCTTGATTTTATTACTTCTTTGTGATTTCTACTTCCGACTTCCATTTCTCTTGCGTTCAGAAACTGGGTTTTTGCTCAAAACCTGATATTCATCGAGAGAAAGTTAAACTGAGCCGATCGCCCGGAGTGTAACTGCCGATCCCTCTGTGCTGATTTCGCGATAGGATAAAATTATGGCAACCATCGACATCCTAGGGGTTCGGCACGCTTGCGATTTGACGGCTCCCACTCCAACTTCCCCGGTTCTGGTATTTGTCCACGGCTGGCTGTTAAGCCGCCGCTACTGGCAACCTCTAACCGATCGCTTGGCACCCAACTATCAGTGCCTGACTTACGATTTGCGCGGGTTTGGCGATTCTCAATCCGACGGCGAGAGCCATCTAGAGCATGGGGAACCGCTAAATTCCTGCTACACTCCCGCAGCCTACGCTCGGGATTTGGAAATTTTACTCAAAAAACTGGATATTTCTAATGCTTGGCTGGTGGGACACTCTCTCGGCGGTACGATCGCCCTTTGGGGAGCCAGCCAATTGTGCGATCGCATTAAAGGTGTTGTCTGCATCAATGCAGGCGGCGGCATCTATCTAAAGGAAGAATTCGAGCGATTTCGAGCGGTTGGCAAACAGCTAGTAAAAATGCGTCCGCGCTGGCTGCCTCACTTGCCGTTAGCAGATTACGTGTTTGCCCGCGATTCTGTGGCAAGATCGATCGGGCGATCGTGGGGAAGGCAGCGCTTGAGAGATTTCGTGGCAGCCCATCCAGATGCAGCTTTGGGAGCTTTGTTGGACTCCACCACAGAAGCCGAGATTCACCTGTTGCCGCAAATAGTGTCCCGACTCAAGCAGCCCGTGTATTTTATTGCCGGCACTAAAGACAAAATTATGGAACCAAAATACGTGCTGCATTTGGCTAGCTTTCACTGGATGTTCCAAGGTTGCGGCGAAAATGTCCTTCAGCTTCCCGATTGCGGCCATTTGGCAATGGTGGAACAGCCAGATGCAGTGGCTAGTTATTTGGAAAATATTCTGAAAGAACACACTTAAAGGGCATGGGGCATGGGGCATGGGGCTCCGTGGCCCGCGCAGGGAATGGGGCTCCGTGGCCCGCGCAGGGAATGGGGCTCCGTGGCCCGCGCAGGGCTCTAGCGAAGCTCCGGGATGGGGCTCCGTGGCCCGCGCGAAGCTCCGGGATGGGGCTCCGTGGCCCGCGCAGGGCATGGGGCATGGGGCATTAGAACTTACAAATAACCAATATAGCGGTTCGATCGCGTGGTGAGGTATGCCCAATGCCCAATGCCCAATGCCCAATGCCCGGCCAGTCGTACCTCCTATGGGAGCTCGAAAGGCTATAACAAATAACCAATAACCAGTAACCACTGACTTCTTCCTTAACCTAAAATCTGTTATGTTTAAGTAGATAAGTCTGCCCGATCGCCCTTTTCGGACAGAGCAAGTCCTTAGATGAGGAAAATATAGACAATAATGTACAATAAGGTCGAAGTATAGACATTGACCTTATGTACAAGTCGCACTCCAGAAAGCAAAAAAATTAGGTGTGACAGTAAAAACCTTGCAGCGCTGGGATATTTCTGGGAAGCTACCCGCAAAAAGAATAACCCTAGACACAAAGATGTATACTCAAAAAGTAAAAACCACAGTGTTGAGGTCGAACAATGCTTTTATCCATCAAAACAAAGCTAAAGCTGAGTACAAATCAAGAGACGATAATGAGCAAGCACGCTGGAATAGCTCGGTTTACTTATAATTGGGGATTGGCTACTTGGAATAGTTTTTATAAGGATGGATTGAAGCCTAACAAATACCTCCTCAAAAAGTTCTTTAACAATCACGTCAAGCCTGAGTTTACATGGATTAAACAATCGGGAATTAGTCAGAAAATAACTCAATACGCCTTTGACAATTTGGGTGATGCTTTTTCTAGATTCTTCTCTGGTAAAGGTGGTTGTCCGAAGTTCAAAAAGAAAGGAATTCACGACTCTTTCACCATTGATGCGGGTGGCAAACCAATTCCTGTGGGCGGTACTTCAATTAAATTACCCACAATTGGATGGGTAAAGACCTATGAAGGTTTACCGCATACCACTTGCAAATCAATTACTATTTCACGTACTGCCGACAGTTGGTTTATCGCGTTCGCCGGAGAGCAAGAACACAAGCCGACTCTCAAACAACACGAGATTGTGGGCGTTGATTTAGGCGTCAAGGTTCTAGCTACGCTGTCAACAGGCGTAGTATTCCCGAATCCAAAGCATTACGAGGCTCATCTCAAAAAGCTCAAACGATTATCAAAAAAGTTTGCTCGAAAAGTCAAAGGCTCAAATAATAAGTACAAGGCGAAAATTCAACAGGCAAAATGTCACGCTCGGATAGCAAATCTTAGGAAAGAAACTCTTCATCAAATCACTACTTACTTATGCAAAAACCACGCCAAGATAGTAGTAGAAGATTTAAACACTTCAGGGATGTTATCAAATCACAAGCTAGCACGGGTAATCGCTGATTGCGGATTCTACGAATTCAAGCAACAGCTAGAGTATAAAGCCCAAAAGTTTGGGTGTGAAATAATCATTGCTGACCGTTGGTTTCCCTCAACCAAGACTTGTTCTAACTGCGGATATATTCAAGATATGCCCCTAAAAGAAAGAATTTACAATTGTGAAAGTTGCGGTCATTGGATGGACAGGGATTTGAACGCAGCAATTAATTTATCGCGCTTGGCTTTCATCGTGAAAGCTTACCGAGGGATAGCCGCTCCCATGCTCCCGTTGAAGTAAGAAGCAAATGTCTAGACTTGTCTAGGATTTGTATAGCAGGTTTTCAATCAATAGCGACTTTCAACTCTAAATTCTAATTCTACTTAAATATCTGTGCGCGTTAACCTCACCGATCGGCAACAACACATCCTTTGGGCAACGGTTCGCCACTACATAGCAACAGCGGAACCCGTTGGCTCAAAAGCTTTGGTTGACGAATACAACCTCAGCGTCAGCCCAGCTACCATTCGCAATGCGATGGGGACTCTTGAAAAAGCTGGACTGCTCTATCAGCCCCACACTTCTGCCGGACGAGTCCCCTCTGACTCCGGCTACAGAATTTATGTAGACCAGTTGATTCAGCCGTCTGATACGCTGGCCCGTAAGGTGGAACAGGTACTGGATCAACTTAATTGGTCGGATGGTCGCATGGATGGGGCACTCCGCGGCGCTGCTAAAATTCTGGCAACGATCAGCGGTTATATTGCCATGATTACCATACCGCAAACCAATATGGCTTGCTTGCGACACTTGCAACTGGTGCAGCTAGAGGCGGGAAAGGTGATGCTGATCGTGGTGACGGATGCCTACGAAACTCATTCGGTGTTAGTACAGTTGCCGAAGGGCGCAGAAGGTAATTGGCCGGATGTTGAAATTGTCGATCGCCAATTGCAGATTTTGTCCAATTTTTTGAACAGCAAGTTGCGCGGACGATCGCTCTCGGAACTCTCGGCTGTAGACTGGAGCGAGTTAGACCGGGACTTTGAACTGTACGCTGAGTGGATGGAAACCATGCTTGCTGCTTTGAGCAGCCGCCAAAGCAATCCAACCTACACGCGGATTCTGATCGGCGGTTTGGCAGAAGCGCTGCGCTTACCTGAGTTTTCGCAGTTGCAGCAAGTTCAAACCCTGGTGCAACTGCTGGAACAAGAGCAAGAACTGCTTTGGCCTTTGATTTTTGAATCGCCTGATTTGGACTCGCCCGGGAAGCGGGTAACGGTGCGTATTGGTTCAGAAAATTCGTTAGAACCAATTCGGGGCTGTACTCTGATTTCTTCGACTTACCGCCGGGGATCAGTGCCGGTGGGTAGTGTTGGGGTTTTGGGGCCGACGCGGATGGTTTACGAAAATGCGATCGCGGTGGTGGAAGCTGCAGCGGATTATTTGTCCGAAGCTATTGGCGGAAATCGAGTGAATTTTCCCGAAGGATAACATATTGTTATATTCACCATAATTGAGATAGCCCCAAGCCTAACTAGCTTGGGGTTTAATTATCCTTACCGGATGTGGTGGCAACATTAAAAAAACCATTTTTTTTGTCAATAAACATTTGCTTTTCGGCTCTTGCTGGGGCAAGAAACCAAAGCATCGCGCTTCACTAGAGATTTTCGCAAACAACCCGCTTGCTGCGTCTAGGAGTGGCTCGGAAACTGGCAGGAGTTGCGGGCGATCGGCTTTGACGAAATAGCGAGTGAGCCCCGATCGCCCATTTACAGGAAGCGCTCGCGGAGCACTCCTCGCTCGGTTGCTGAAAGCAGCCTGAGCGAGGAGTTTTGCCGGCACTGTCCGGTCGGCGATCCCAAGCACTCCGGGATAGTGCCTGCGAGAAATGAATTGAAGACCCGGGAACAGCACTTCTATGGGCCCTAAGGCAGCAAAATATCAAAATCTTAAGACATTTTAGAGAGTTCGTCAAAAAGATCTAAAAAAGATTAGTGTTGAGAGGAAAGGTATATTTCTTTTGGAAATAGCCCAAGTTAGACAATTGCCCACAAGTTGCAGCAATTTTGGCTTGATTGCGGCTCCATAAAAGATTTAACCGCTGAGTTAAGATCGAAATTAAATTTAGGGAATTTTCTTTTACCATTCAATGAAATCGAGCGATAAAACTAAGAATACCTTTGCTATAACAACGCCTCTGTATTATGTCAATGATTTACCTCACGTTGGCAGCGCTTACACGACTATGGCAGCCGATGCCCTAGCCAGATTTGAGCGGCTGCGGGGCAAATCAGTGTTGCTGGTTACGGGGACGGACGAACACGGGCAGAAAATTCAGCGCACGGCCGAGAATTTAGGACGATCGCCCCAAGCTCACTGCGATTTAGTAGTTCCCGGGTTTGAGGCGCTGTGGGAGCAACTCTCTATCCAGTACGATCGCTTCATCCGCACAACTTCCCGCCGCCACGAGTATATTGTCAAAGAATTTTTCCAGCGCGTCTGGAACTCCGGCGACATCTACTTGAACCAGCAACAAGGCTGGTACTGCGTATCCTGCGAAGAATTCAAAGATGAACGCGATTTGCTCCCCGGAAATCGGTGTTCCATCCACGCCAGCAAGGAAGTTGAGTGGCGCGACGAAGAAAATTACTTTTTTCGCCTGTCGCGCTATCAAGACCAACTCCTGGCATTGTACGCAGAACGTCCCGACTTCATCGCGCCGGAAAGTCGGCGCAACGAAGTGCTCAGCTTCGTCAACTCCGGACTCCAAGACTTTTCGATTTCTCGGGTGAATCTAGAATGGGGCCTGCCAATACCAGTTGACTCCAGCCACACCATTTACGTCTGGTTTGACGCTTTGCTGGGATATGTGACTGCTCTGCTCGATCCGGACAGCGACCCGCTGTTAGAGAATGCTTTATCTAAATGGTGGCCGATTGACCTGCACTTGATCGGCAAAGATATTCTCCGCTTCCACGCAGTTTATTGGCCGGCAATGCTGATGTCAGCCGGTATGTCGGCGCCAGGCCGCGTCTTCGCTCACGGTTTTTTGACCAAAGACGGCAAAAAAATGGGAAAAACGGAGGGCAATACTTTAAACCCAGTCGAATTGGTCAATAAATACGGCGCTGATGCAGTTCGTTACTATTTCCTCAAAGAAATTGAGTTCGGAGAGGACGGCGATTTTAACGAAACTCGGTTTATCAATATATTGAATGCTGAGCTAGCAAATGATTTGGGAAATTTGCTTAACCGCACCTTAAACATGGCTCGCAAATATTGCGGTGGCTCAGTGCCAAATGTGTCGGGGGAAACCATTTCCGGCGACAACCTTCTCAAGGGTATGAGCGTGGATTTGGGCGATCGAGTGGCGGGTTTTTACGAAGAGTTAGCTTTTAGTAAGGCTTGCGAAGCTGTGCTTGCATTAGTTCGAGCAGGTAACAAGTTTATTGACGTACAAGCACCTTGGAGTTTGTACAAGCAGGGACAGAGCGAAAGTGTTCAACAAGTGTTATATTCTGTTCTGGAATCTGTTAGACTAGCATCTTACCTTTTATCGCCCATTATTCCGAATATCAGCAACGCTATCTATCAGCAGCTAGGTTTTTCAATTGACTTTAACGATCGGGTTGCAGTTAACAGTTTAGCGACTTTTGCAGTTCATGCTGCCTGGGGCGCTTTGCCTGCCAACCAAACTCTGGGAGAACCCCAACCAGTGTTTAAGCGGCTGGAACTGCTGGAAACAGTAGCGTCATAGTCGGCAGCTTGCGATCGGGGTGCTATGACAGATTATGAATTAGCACTTAATTTCCTTACCAATCTTTCATAAAAATTGAGGCATAACAATCATGTTGAATAGAATAGAAAGCAACGACCTTTTTACGCCTGAACAGGTTCTGGAAAATCGCGGACGAGTAGCAATTTTTATTGACGGCTCTAACCTTTTTTACGCGGCTTTGCAGTTAGGAATTGAAATTGATTACACTAAGCTGCTGTGCCGTTTAACTGCGGGATCGCGGCTGCTGCGCTCTTTTTTCTACACGGGTGTCGATCGCACTAACGAGAAACAGCAGGGGTTTTTGCTGTGGATGCGCCGCAACGGCTACCGCGTGATTTCTAAGGATTTGGTGCAGTTACCCGACGGTTCTAAGAAGGCGAATTTGGATGTAGAAATTGCTGTGGACATGATGGCGTTGGTGGGTTCCTACGACACGGCCGTTTTGGTGAGCGGCGACGGCGATTTGGCCTATGCTGTGGATGCTGTGAGCTATCGCGGCGTGCGGGTGGAGGTGGTGAGTTTGCGATCGATGACCAGTGACAGTTTGATTAATGTAGCCGATCGCTACATCGATTTGGAAATGATTAAAGACGACATCCAAAAAACTTCGCGTCCTAATTATGCCTACCGCCCGTTGTCGGGTTTGAGCTTGATGGACGAACACGACGACAGATAGGGAATGGGGAATGGGGAATGGGGAATGGGGAATGGGGAATGGGGAATGGGGAATGGGGAATGGGGAATGGGTAATGGGTAAGGGGTAATAGCTGATGGGTTGAATAATTTAAAATTAGAAGTTAAAAATTTAGCTCAAGTATGACAGATTTTTGATTAGTGTTTTTAATTAGCCAATTACCAATTATCAATGCCCAATGCCCAATTACCAATTATCAATGCCCAATGCCCAATTACCAATTATCAATGCCCAATGCCCAATGCCCAATTCCCAATGCCCAATTATCAATTACCAATGATTAATCTCAAATCCAAAATTCCCCATCTCAAATCCCCGAAATTAATGCTGCTATTGTTAACAGCACTGATTTTGGGGATTAATGCTTGTGCGGCTCCCCAAGAGACTCAAAAGAACAAATTAGCTGAGGATCTCAAAACTGCTCAGCAGTCAAATAGCACTTTAACTTTGAACAAAGTAACCCTAGAACAAGCAAACGAAAAGGGCGAGACGTTCTGGAAAGTAAACTCAAAAAACGCCGTTTACAGCAAAGACCAAAAGATAGTTAACGTTCAGAAACCTGTGGGCAAATTGTTTCAGGACGGCAAAGAAATTTACGACATTCAGGGAGAAACCGGGCAGGTATTTCAAGAAGGTAATCAGGTTTTTCTCAAAGGTAACATAGTCGCTACCGATCTGAAAAACGGCGTGGTATTGCGGGGAAATGAGTTGGAGTGGCGACCGAAGGAAGATGTTTTAGTTGTCCGCAATAATTTGACTGGACAGAACAAACAGGTGACTGCTTCAGCGAAGGAAGCGCGGGTTTTCAGCAGGGCTAAGAGGATGGAGTTATTCGGTTCTGTGGTGGCGAAGGTTAAAGATCCAATTTTGCAATTGCGAACCGAACATTTAGTTTGGTTTGTGGAGCAACAAAAGGTACACAGCGACCAACCGACTCAAATTGACAGATATAAAGATAAAACAGTAACAGACAGCGGTTTTGCAGATAAGGTAGATGTAGACTTAAAAACCAAGATTGCGACGCTGACGCAAAACGCTCAATTGATGCCATCAGATCCGCCGCTGCAAATAGAAAGCAGTTTGATGAGTTGGAATTTTCCGGCGCAAATTGTGGTGTCGCCCGGGCCTGTAAAGATTTTTCACCGCGTAGAAAAGGTGACGATGACTGGGGATGTGGGGCGGGGAGATTTAGATAAAAAGATTTTTTATTTGACGGGAAATGTGGTAGGAATCGGGGAGAAACGTGAATCTCAATTAAATACCGATCGCGTAACGTGGTATTTAACTAACCAGACCTTCGATGCGGAAGGAAATGTGGTTTACAAGCAATTAAATCCGGTGTTTAATTTGACTGGGCCGAGGGCGGCGGGAGAGTTGAAAAATCAAACTGTGATTGTCAAAGGTGACGGTGCCGGCGGCCAAGTGGTGACGGAATTTGTGCCGGATGAGAAGAAGGGAATTTTGGACAGCAGATAGGATTGTGACTTTGGACTCTACTATTTGGTCTTTCTGCTTCTGTCAGGGTGCTGGGATGGGTTGGTACGGATATCTCCCACGCTGCACACCTGCAACTGGGTTGCCCATAAGCGAGGATAGACTGTAAATTATTAAAAGAATGGGTTTAAAACCCCGTCCTTCTAGGACGGCTTTCTATTAGATGAGCGTGAATTTACGATTGGCAAAACAACCCCAAACCAGGTTAGAATTAAGTTGCCAGGGTGAAACTCCCTTGCCATCGTGAAACAGTTAAGACACACTTTCAGGCATGAATTTAGGGGCAAAGAGCAGCGAAAACTCTTAAAACAGCTAGGGATTTAAAAATAACATCCCAATATCCTGAGAACGAAACACTTTGTTGACGATTCAAGTAAGGCGGGGCACGCCTAAACTCTAGGTTCGTATCCTAGTACGCTTGGGGAGATAGACCCTCTGGGATTCACTAAGTTAAGCTCGTCAATAGGTGGTATGCCACGGTTGAAAGGTTTAAGCATTGCCGTAAGGATAGTGAATAATAAGGTCAGTCGTGGATCCAAGAATCCTCGGGCTTTTAGGTCGAAGAGTGTCAAAAGTGTATCGAATAGTAACGGTCTTATGTACAAGCAACTAATTTCAAAGATCAAACCGCTTTTGAAATCACTATTTGCGATCGGTCTGGTACTGACGCTAGCCCTCGGTAACGCTGACGGAGCTCTGGCTGCTCGCAGCGGAGGACGGATGGGGGGCGGATCTTTTAGAGCTCCGGCGCGCAGTTACTCGTCTCCGACTAGCACTTACGCGCCGTCTGGTGGTTACGGTGGTGGCTATCGCGGCGGTTTTGGTGGCGGTTTCGGATTCCCCTTCTTACTGCCGTTTTTTGGCTTTGGGGGCGGATTTGGCGGCCTGTTTTCGATTTTGATTTTTATTTCGATCGCGAATTTCCTCGTTCAAAGCTTCCGTCGCGCAGGGGATTCAACTGACGAACTCGGCAACAGCGCGCCTACTACCACGGTATCTGTGGCCCGCTTGCAAGTTGGTTTGCTAGCAGAGGCCCGCGGTTTGCAAGCCGAACTCGACTCGCTAGCGCGCAAAGCGAATACCGATACAGTGGCCGGCCGCGCTCAAGTGCTGCAAGAATCTACTCTGGCGCTGCTGCGGCATCCTGAATACTGGGTTTACGCGGGCGCTGAATCTATGCAAACTCGCTTGGAAGCAGCCGAAGCTAAATTTAACCAGTTTTCTTTGGCAGAACGCAGCAAGTTTACTGAAGAAACGCTCTCGAATTATAACAACCAGCTCCGGCAAGCAGGGAGCAGCAATAACCTGCCAGTTGTGCAGGAAAACGGCGCCCTAGTTGGTTCTGACATGAATTCAGATCCTGGGGAATTTATTGTCGTGACGGTGATTGTCGGTACTGAAGGCAAGTTGCAATTGCCGACAGTGAGAAACTCTGAAGATTTGCGCCAAGCTTTGCGCCAAATTGGGGGAGTATCGAGCGAGCAGTTGTTGGCGGTTGAGGTGCTTTGGACTCCTCAAGCTAACGGCGACACTCTGACTGCTGATGATATGTTGGCTGGCTATCCTGATTTGCGATCGATTTAGCGTCCGTCGTTAACGAGATGGGGCGCGGGAGACAATACTCCACGCCCCATCCGGCTGCAAAGCTGTGCGGGAGAACCGGATTGGTTTTAAGACGGAGATGAAGCCGGATGTTGTGGAATGCCGATCGATTTAAAAAAGATTGTTCAACCAATGCTAGTATTGAAAGATCGTGATAGAGTCTGGTTCATCTGTTATTGGGAAGGTCTGCCCTAATAGGATTTTGCCAAGCAGTTAGGCAGAATAAAAAAACTGTATTCAGCGAGGAGTGACTGCTTCGGAAGAAGTTGCGACCGCGCGCCCTCTAAATTTAATATAAAAAGCGATCGGGAGCTAAACTTATGCCTGACAGCAGCCGAAAAAAAGCACTTTTTATTTTGAGCCAGTTAAATAATGACGATATCGACTGGATCGTCCAAAAAGGCAAAAAAGAAATTCTCGAACCGGGCGAGATTTTGATCCACGAAGGGAGACAGCACGATGCGCTCTACATTGTTTTGAATGGGAGTATGAGCGTTTGGATCGAGGCACAGGAGAGCAAAGAACTCGCTAAAATAGGTAGCGGAGAACTTGTGGGAGAAGTTTCTTTCATTGACGCTCGCCCTCCTTTGGCAACGGTGATGGCGATCGAAGAAACTCACTTGTTGGCAATTCCTCGGCGGCAGCTAGTCGTAAAACTTCAACACGATATGGGTTTTGCTTCCAGATTTTATTATGGAATTTCGCTGTGTCTGGCAGACAGGATGCGCGGTACTATCCGACATATAGAATACGGTCGCAATATAGAATTGGAGCAGGAGGAATTAGATCGGGAGGATATTAATCCAAACGTTCTGGAAAATTTGGCGCTAGCTCAGGCTAAGTTTAATTGGCTGAGGGAAAATGTGAGGGCTTGATTAATTTTAATTCAATTCGCATTGATGTCAACTTTAAAATCTCAAAACAGAAGCACTCCTACTTAAAAAACCCGGTTTTTTAACCACCCGTGCGTAATATCATCTCCGAATACAATATTGGTTTGTAGTGAGGGCTTCAGCCCTCATCCCTGACGCTTGACTGAAGCGCGATCGGCATCGAGCTGTTTTTATTGCAGGTAATTCACGGAGGATAATATTAAGTCCTAAATTAGACCTGAATTGCAAAAGTCCTTTTAATGAAATTTTAGGACGGGCGGGACGCCCATCCCACAAGAAAAAAAATTGTGGGATGGGCGTCCCGCCCGTCCTAAGTATTTTTGCAAGAGGTATATTATCAAAACATCAGTCGAAAGCAAAATAAGGGCGGGTTTTACCGCCCACGATCGATCGACAATTCCCGTATCTAGAAAAACCAGCCCCTCGGCTGTGCAGTTGCAACCTCGCGCGCCAAAGCGCAATTACAACCAGACAACCTAGATAATTCCCGGCCCTTTGCCGCGGGTGTCTGCATCCATTGTCAGTTGTCCTTCTTCGCCTTTTTTATCTTTGATTTCTGCGAGAATTCGAGCGCGTTCTGCTGCTTCGGCTTCTTCTTTTTCTCTCAAATCGCCCGGTTCGTTGATGTACATTTCCGGTTCGATCGCATAATTGTTAACCAGACCTTCCTTGTCCACTGTATAACCATCTGTGGTGTGAATGCTTTCGTCATCGGTTTGGTCGTCGGTTTTGGCGCTTTGCTGCTTATCTTCGGTGGTGGTGTGCATGAAGTGAGAGCCTTCGCGTTCTTGCCGCGCTGCTGTCTCAGCAGGAGTAATGCCCCTATCGTAGTGGGGGGCTTCCATATTAGCTTCGATTTGTTCGTCGGTCGGTGTTGATTTGCTAATTTGTTCGTCGGCCGGTTTTGGTTGGCGATTAGTCATGATTTTTTCCTGAGTTATCTTTTCAAAAAGGTCTTTGGCTTATGTTTAAATATTAAGCCTAAGCTAACTCATTCACTAACTATCTTTGGTTAGAGTTTCCTGAAACTTGCTGTTATCTAAAACACATTTATTGAGTCTTCCTCAAGACTGATAAAGTTCTATTTTAATTGAAAACTTCACAGCGGGCGCTTATTTGACATCTATCTAAAGGTAGGGAATTGGTAATTGGTAATCGGGAATTGGTAATTGGTAATTGGTAATCGGTAATTGGAAACTGGCGAAATGACTAATGACTAATGACTAATGACTAATGACTAATGACTTCTTTTACGATTCTTTGAAGAAGCGGATGATTTCGCGGACGTGGTTGAGAAATTGTCCGTCCGAGGTTAGTTGGGCGATCGCACTTTCGGCATCTCTTGCCAGTTTAGTGTGTTCTGCATGATTTGTCGATCGCAAATTTTCTAGAGATGCGGCTAAAGTAGGGCTTGCTGAAAAAGTCAGAAAACAGCATTTAGAAAGATGAGTGAATTTGAGCTGGCATCGGCAATATAAGTTTTGTCAATCTTGTGATGGCA
>NZ_JAEQCI010000018.1:0-82486 GCF_020738565.1 Microcoleus sp. PH2017_12_PCY_D_A
AGGGCTTGTCAAGCTTTTTGCGAAAATATTTTTGACTTTTTTTGAAGCTATACACAGCAAGGGTTTCACCTACCAGGACAGGCTCGGGTCTCCGATCGCCCTCTCTGCTTTTCCGGATGTCACCTGTTTTGGGCGGTAATGGTTAGGTTTTTTCCGTGGACTCGGCCGCTCAGGGGTAGAATATCTCTACAGACAGATGTTCTATGTGTATATGTGTTCGATCGCCCGCCAATGAAAAAACCTACTGCTCGCCCTGGTGCTTTGTTCGTTACCTGCGCCTCACTGCTGCTCGCTTGCAGTCAGACCAACACTCCTCAGACATCTACTAATACAGCGTCTTCAGGTACTTCACCAACTCCCACAGCTACGCCACAGGGTGCGGGTGCAGGGAACTCGGCCACTATTCCGGTTGGGGTTGGGGTGGCGCAAACTAGCAATGTGGCTTTACTCGGCCAGGAACAGGTGGCTGGGGCGAAAATTGCTGAGAAGTATTTCAACGATAAGGGCGGTGTGGATGGGACGCCGATTAGACTGGTGTTCCAAGATACGGGTGGAGATGAACAAGGGGCGATTAATGCGTTCAATACTCTGATCAATCAGGATAAGGTGGTGGGGATTGTGGGTCCAACTCTATCACAGCAGGCTTTTGGTGCCGATCCGATCGCCGATCGCGCAAAAGTTCCCGTGATCGCACCCTCCAACACCGCTAAAGGCATTCCCCAGATTGGCGATTATGTGGCCAGAGTCTCCGCGCCTGTCGCTGTGGTAGCACCGAATGCGGTGAAAGCTGCCCTCAAGCAAAATCCCAATATTAAGAAAGTAGCCGTGTTTTTTGCTCAGAATGATGCTTTCAGCAAATCTGAGACTGAAACTTTTCAGAAAACGGTTAAAGAGATGGGGCTGGAATTGGCAACAGTCCAAAAATTCTTGACCACCGATACAGATTTCCAATCTCAAGCTACTAATGCGATCAATGTCAAGCCCGATTTGATAATTATTTCTGGGTTGGCCGCCGATGGAGGCAATTTAATTAAGCAGTTGCGGGAGTTGGGCTACAAGGGCGTTATCATTGGGGGCAACGGTTTGAATACTTCCAATGTATTTACTGTTTGCAAGGCTCTTTGCGATGGGGTTTTGATTGCCCAAGCCTACAGCCCGGAATATCAAAATGAAATTAATAAGGCTTTCCGCGATGCTTATCGCGCTCAATTTAAGAAGGAACCGCCTCAGTTTAGTGCTCAAGCTTTTACTGGCGTTCAAGTTTTTGTCGAGTCATTAAAGGCAATTAATGCTCAGTCTAAGGTTAGCGAAAAGCCTTTGGCGGAATTGCGTACAAAGCTTAATGAGCAGTTGTTGACTGGCAAGTACGATACGCCTTTGGGGGAAATTTCTTTTACGCCGGAAGGGGAAATCAATCAAAAAGATTTTTATGTGGCACGAATCAAAATGGAGGCGGATGGCAATAACGGTAAGTTTGAGTTTTTGAAATGAAGGAAGTTCGGCAACTGATTTTGTAACGGATTTAACGGATAGAAGAGGGAAGTTCGGCAACTGATTTTGTAACGAATTTAACGGATGTAACGGATGGATTTAACTCTGTTTCTGCAACAATTTCTGAATGGTTTGTCGATCGGCAGTGTGTATGCTATTTTTGCGCTGGGATACACGCTGGTGTTTTCGATTTTGGGAATTATTAATTTTGCTCACGGTGCAGTGTTTACTTTGGGTGCTTATTTCACCTATGCGCTGATGGGCGGGGCTTTCGGTTTTAACGGGTTGTTGGCTAATGCTAGAATTCCCGTGCAGTTTCCTTTTGCTGTGGCGCTAATTTTGGGTAGTACGCTGGCTGGTTTGGTGGGAGTAATTGTTGAAAGAGTTGCTTTTTTGCCTTTGCGCCGCAGAAACTCCGATCCTCTGCTGACGGTGGTTTCGAGTTTGGGGGCTGCGGTGGCGATCGCAAATATCATTCAATATCTTGTCGGGGCTGAGATTTACACTTTTCCGGCTAATACTTACGGCAATTTGCCTGCTGCTATTAACTTTGGTACGGCGGATCAACAGATTCCGATTCGCACTGTGCAAATAGTGATTTTTGTGGTGGCTGTGGCGATTGTCAGTCTCCTAACTTACTTGATAAATTTCACTAAATTTGGTAAAGCAATGCAGGCGGTAGCTGAAGATGCTACTACTTCTAGTTTGTTGGGGATTGATACTGACAGGTATATTGTTTTGACGTTTTTTGTAAGCAGTTTTCTGGCTGGTTTGGCGGGGAGTTTGGTGGGTTCTAGTGTTAGTATTGCGGGGCCGTATTTTGGGATTGCTTTTGGTTTGAAGGGTTTGGCTGTGATTGTGCTTGGTGGGTTGGGGAGTATTCCTGGGGCTGTTTTCGGTGGGTTTATAATTGGTTTGGTGGAGGCTTTTGTGCCGGGTGATTTTTCGGCTTATAAGGATGCTGTGGCTTTTGCGATATTGTTTATTATGCTTTTGGTTAGGCCGCAGGGTTTGTTTGGGCGACGTTTGATTCAAAAAGTGTAGGATTATTTGCAAGAATTATAGTGCATCAGTCGCTAAAGAGATGTGATATGAAAGTGGAAGTTCCATTAATTGTAAGCGATCGCCTTTTATTACGATTGGCAAATCAAGACGATATCGGCAAAATAATTGATTTTTACAGTCACAACCAAAGTTTTTTTGCTCCCTGGCACCGACATTGGGCGGAGGATTTTTTAACTGAAAATTATTGGCAAAAACAAGTAGAGAAAGACTTAGAAGGATTTGAGTCTGATAAATTTTTAAAATTGTGGATTTTTGAGAAAGCTACTTCTAAGTATATTGTCGGCAACGTTAACTTTGATAATTTTGTGCGAGGTGCAGGTCATTTCTGCTTTTTGGGATATAATCTGGCCGAATCGCAACAAGGTAAAGGTTATATGACTGAATCTGTGCGAGTTGCAATTCAATATGTGTTTGAAGAGTTAAATTTACATCGCATTATGGCAAATTATATGCCTCACAATCAGCGTAGCGGTAATCTACTTAGAAGATTGGGATTTGTTGTGGAAGGTTACGCCAGGGACTATTTGTTGATAAATGGTCGGTGGGAAGACCATATTCAGACTAGCTTAATCAATCCAAATTGGAAACCAAGTTAATCAGATTTTTTCTGATAATTGCAAATTTAAAATCAAATGAATACATTTTTTACTACTTATGGGTTTCTGATTGTCTCGATGTTGCTGGGTGCAATGTTGGGATTGTCGCTATATTTGCCTTTGATGACTGGACAATTGTCTCTCGCTAGCCCCGGTTTTTATGCTTTGGGCGGGTATATTGCGGCGATTTTGTCTGCGACGGTGTTTCAAACGACGGGCGGTTTATTTCCGCTGCCGCTGCTATTATTGGAGATGATAATTGCAGGGGCTGTTTCGGGGTTGCTGGGTATTTTGGTGGGAGTTCCGGCGCTGCGGTTGAGGGGGATTTATTTGGCGATCGCAACTATTGCTTTTGTGGAAATTCTGCGGGTTTTATCGCTGAATCTGGATATCACTGGCGGGGCTGTGGGGATTTTTGGGATTCCGCAACCGTTTGCAACGCCGATCGAGTATTTGTGGATTGTACTGCCTTTGCTGCTGGTAAGTATGGCGATTCTCTACCGGCTGGAACGGATTCGGGTGGGACGGGCTTTTGCGGCGATTCGGGCTGATGAGTTGGCTGCTGATGCGATCGGCATTAACCCGACTTTTTACAAGGTTCTGGCTTTTACGTTGGGTGCTATTTTAGCAGGCGTTGTCGGTGCGGTTAGCGCGCATTTTCTCAATACTTGGAATGCCCGTCAAGGAACTTTTGATGCTAGTATTATTTACTTGACTTCTGTGTTGATTGGTGGTAGCAGAACGTTTGTCGGTTCGGTGTTGGGCGGGATGGTTTTTACTGCTTTGCCGGAGGTTTTGAGGGGGATGGCGACTATTCAGGGATTGCCGGTTTGGTTGGCGCAATTTCTGCGGGATGGGCGGTTAATTATTTTTGGGTTGTTGATTGTTGTGGGGACGATATTTTTTCCACAAGGGTTGGTGACGCCGGAGTTGTTGAAGAGGTGGAGGAAGGGCGATCGCACTTCTGTTTAGGCAATTATATTATTTGCAGCTAAGTTTATTCACTGCGGCTGAGAAGAAAGTTTAATCGAGAAAGAGTAAGGTGTATCTCCTCCCCTTTTTGACAAAAGAACGATATAATTTCCACTGGCTAGATTCCTTTCAATCTTTCCTGGCTGGGAACGAGTAGCAGTTGCTTCAGTTATTTCATTACCTGGCAAGCCATTACCATTATCTGTATAGAGCGTTATCTGGGTTTCATTTTGTACCTGGTCTAGATACAGACTTACCCCACCAGGATTACCTATAGTGAATCGATAATACTGTTTTCGCTTATCTTTATTTAGAGCAGACGGATCGGTTTTTTTGTCATTTCCTAATGAACCGAAATCGTTAATTTTTTTGGTATAATTAGTGCCAGTAATTCTGTATTTTGTATCTTCTATTCTCCGCTTAATTTCAACAATATATTTCCCGCTACCTAGAATTTTTTCAATTTCTACTGGTCGATAAAGAGTAGCAGTTGCTTCAGTTATTTCATTGCCTGGCAAGCCATTACCATTATCTGTATAGAGCGTTATCAGAGCTTCATTTTCAACTTCATCTAGGTACAAGCTAATATTGCTCGGATTACCTAAAGTAAAATAATATCGTTCTTTCTCATTTTGAGAACTCAAATTACCTTTGACACTCTTGGTAAGTAGATCATTGTTGATGGTCGGTGCAGGTGGTGGTGTCGGTGTAGAAGGGTTAGATGATACACTGGAAGTAGGCTGGGGAAAAGATGGGACGCTTTGAACTTCAGGTTGACCTGATGCGTCAAACCGAATAATCCTGACTATACTTGGATCGTTTTCTAAATTGATATTAAAGTTTTGAGATGGATAGCCTGATTTACTTAAGTTGACACGAACATCTCCTTTACTCGGAATTCGCACTTTGGCATAACCATTATTATCAGTATGTTCAACTACTGGCGGTCCTTGAGCAATGAACTGAATTTTTACTCCTGCCAAGGCTTCTCCCATGCTTGTTTGTGTAATGAGTTCAACTTCTTTTTGTGTTACACCACATACTTTTGAGTCCCAGCTTATCCTACATCTAATTTCTGGAACAGTCGCACCAACACTAATAACTGTGAAGATAATACCCAAAATAGATAAAATCTGATTATACTTCATTGGAGGTTTATTTTCATCTAATTTTTCATCCCAGTCACTAATAACTAATTCTTCATCCCAGTCAGAGTCAACTACTTTTTTTTTAAGATCCGGCTAAAGGTCGGAAACATCCGTTGCAAAATACCTTCTGTACCTAGTTCAATTTCATAGGAGATAAAGGGTGGCAGTAGGGGAAGTGTAGCTTTCAGCTTTCCGGCAGCCGAGTTTTCGGGTTCATTTAGTTTGTTCCTAATTTCAGTTAATAGTTGTATCGCTTCCTGAGAGTAGCCAGCGGTACTACTTTGCTGAATCTGCTCAACAATCTGTAAGATTTCTATAAGGGCGCAATCTGCATCCGTTTCATTAATCTCGAATGAATTTGCATTCTGAGCTAAAAGTTGCCAGTATTCCTTCTCATACTTACGAATTTCTGGTAAAACTTGTCTGGAAATTGTTTGTTTAATCGTATTTCTTTCTGCTGCACTGGCAGTATAAGCAAGTTGCTTTTGATGATTACCTAGAGTTTCGTATAAGGAATCCAGGATTTCCTCTAAATCGGTTAACCTTCGACGTGGTATCATGACTTATATAACTCCTTTGCTTTATTGAGCCGATCGCCCCAAACGTATATAATTTAGAAGTGCGATCGCAGCTAACAAAATAGTAAATCTCTATCGCTCGCCGTTAATGAGGAGGATTGAACGTGAATCTGCTTTTTTCAGCAAAGCTACGTTTTATCCTTTTCCACATCATAGACCGATCGCCCAAAACTGACAATGGAAAAAAAGACGGAAAAAGACGGGTATTTCTCAACTCGGGGTGCAAGGCGGAAAAAGACGGAAAAAGACGGATAAAGTCTGGTATACTAACTCTAGTTTTCGGACACCCCTACTGATGAACACCGCCGATATCTTGGAATTTGTAGATGAAGCGCTCAACGCGAAAACAGGCAAACATCTCAATGACTTGCAGCGTAAAATTATCGAGGGAATACTGAATCGGCAAAAGTATTCCGATATTGCAGGTACTTACGGTTGTACGGCGGGTCATGCTAAGGATGTAGGTTACAAGCTTTTGCAATTGTTATCGGAGGTTTTTGATGAACCAGTTGATAAAGGGAATCTAGAATCTGTTTTAGAACGGCAATTAAATCTGAATATCAATTTTGGCGATCGCAATCCTACTAATTTTGGTCATAGCAACACAATTAACTATATCAATGGTTGCTCAGAAATACCCACTCCTACCCCAGATAAAAGTCAGCCTCCGAATCCTGAATCTCAGGGCAAGAAGAATCAAGTTAAGATTGAAGCGGTGGGTAAGTTACGGCAGCTTGGCTTGAGCGATGAGCAAATTGCAGAGGTGCTAGGCTTAGCCTTGGAGGTAGTGAAGCAGATGGATTGATAAATAAAGAGCTTTTTAGAGGTATAAGTTTTATGTTTGCAGTTGTCACCCCAGAAAAAATTCATTTACCCCCAGGAACAGTTATAAAGTTTCCTGGTACTTGGCAGGACTATCAAGCTCTTGTGCAACAATTAGGAGACCGTCAGATTCCGCGCATCAAGTATCGACCAGGAGAGATTTTGTTGATGTCCCCTTTACCCGTACACGGAAAACAAGCAAATATCATTGCTGATGTCGTCAAAGTTTTGCTAGATTACTTGGGGCGAGATTATGAAGCGTTTACGCCAATTACAATGGATTTGCCGGAGGTGAGGGGGATTGAACCAGATTATTGTTTTTATATCGATAATTGTGCGGCAATTATTGGTAAGGATCGGATTGCTTGGGGTGTCGAACCGCCACCGGATTTAGTAATAGAAATAGATGTAACTAGCTACACGGATATAGATGATTATTTGCCATATCAAGTGCCGGAAGTGTGGCTGTTTAAGAAAAATAAGCTCAGAATTTACTGCTTGCAAAACGATCGATATGTCGAAAGTTTAACCAGCAGTTATTTCCCCAATTTTAATGTATCAGAAATTGTGGAGGAATGCTGGCAAATGTTGCGCGATCGCCATACAAGTACAGTAATTCGGGAGTTACGGCAAAAAATTAAAATGGAAAACGGTTGAATTAATCCTCTCTCTTCGGTTTGTAGTAAGGACTTCAGTCCTCTATCTTAGGTTTGTAGTGAGGACTTCAGTCCTCTAGGAAAAGTTTTCGCAATGAAGAAGGACTAAAGTCCTTACTACGAACCTGTTTTAGTGTTGGGAAGTAAATCTAGATAATATTCTGCCATATTTTGATAGTTTTGTCACTGCTGCCGCTAGCCAAAAACTCTCCTTGTGGGCAGAAATTAACTGAGTAAACCGAATTTGTATGCCCGGAAATATTACAAATTTCTCCACCATCTTTGACTTGCCAAATCTTGATAGTTTGATTGCTGCTGCTGGCAATCACCTCGCCATCGGGACTAAAAGCGATCGAATCAACATACCAAGAATGACCAGCAATTGTTAAAACTTCCTGCCCGTCTTTCATCCACCAAATTTTGATCGTATTGTCGTGACTGCCGCTGGCAAGAAACTCTCCGTTTGGACTGAAAGCTAGACAGCGAACGCAGTCTGTATGACCTGTCAGCGTCCGAATTAGCTTGCCATCTTTGACTCGCCAAATCTTGATGGTTCTGTCCCAACTGCTGCTAGCAATAGTTTCTCCGTCTGGACTGAAGGCGACAAAGTAAACTAAGTTAATGTGACCGGAAAACGTGCGAAGTTCTTGCCCGTCTTTCACTCGCCAAAGTTTGATTGTTTTGTCCCAACTGCTGCTAGCAATAGTTTCCCCATCGGGACTGAAAGCTAAGCCGTAAATTGAGTTGCTGTGACCGCTAAGAGTGCGGATTTCTTGCCCGTCTTTCATCCGCCAAAGTTTGATTGTTTTGTCGTGGCTGCTGCTGGCAAGTATCTTTCCGTCGGGGCTGAAAACTACTGTATGAACAGAGTTAGCGTGTCCTGCGAGACTCACTATTTCTTGCCCGTCTTGTACCTGCCAAAGCTTGATTGTTTTGTCATCGCTGCCGCTGGCGATAACTTCTCCGTTGGGGCTGAAAGCTACAGAGGAAATTAAGTTTTTGTGTCCGGTTAATGTGTGAATACATTGCCAGTTATGGGTTTGCTGTGGGGGTGGATTGGGATTGGTGGCGGGTTTGACTGGTTTGGTAATTGTTTGAGGAATGGTGAGTTTAATTGCTGCTTCTGGATTCAGTTGTGTTAATACTTCTACAGCGGTTTGATAGCGGCGATTGGTAGCATTTTCAATCATTTTGTCTAAGATTTTTCCGAGTTCTTCACTCACCGGATTGTTGCTTAAATACTGCCGCCAAATCCAGGCATCCTCGCCCGGATCGAACAAATCGAAGGGGGAAACTTGAGTTAATAAATACAGGCAAGTTACGCCTAAACTGTACAAGTCGCTAGTAAAAAATGCTTTGCCTCTGGCTTGTTCGGGGGCGATGTATTCGGGGCTGCCGATGCTGGTTCCTGTTTTGAGTAAGGCTGTACCTGTGGCAATTTTGGCGGCGCCAAAGTCTACTATAACTAATTGTTTGTCGGCGCGGCGGATGATGTTTCCGGGTTTGATGTCTCGGTGAATGACGTTGTGGGAGTGGATGAAGTGCAGGACTGGTAGTAAGCTGTTGAGTAAGTCTTTAATTTGAGTTTCTGTAAATGTGCCTTCTGTTGCTACAATTTGTGCTAGGTTTTGTCCGTCGATGAATTCTTGGACTACATACTGTCGGTTGTCTTGGATGGAATAGGCTAAGAGTTCTGGAATTTGAGGGTGTTTTCCCAATTCGTCTAATCGCATTGCTTCTTGTTCAAAAAGTTCGGCGGCTTTTTTGCTGTTGCGATTGCTGGCTGATGGGATGAGTTGGGTTTCTGGGGGTAAAAATTGTTTGATGACGCAGCGCGGTTTTGATGGTTTGTCTTCGTCTACGGCGAGGAATGTTCTGCCAAAACCTCCTTGTCCGATCGCCTTTATGGCCCGATATCTGTCGCGCAACAGCAGTTTTGACCTGCAATTTCGGCAAATTTTGGCTGCATCCGGGTTTTGGGGCTTGGAACAGTTGGGGTTTAAACAGTAACTCATTCGATTTTAGATTTTAGATTATTTGTATCAACCAGTAAATATTATAACTCTTGCCAGACTCTATATAATTTGGTTTGTAGTGAGGACTTTAGTCCTTCTATCTTAGTTTGAATAAAGAAGGACTGAAGTCCTCACTCCGAACCTTTTAGAATTAACTGAAGATACAAAGTTTTGTTTGTATTGAGGAGTTTACTCGTCTTTTCTGAGTTGGGGTAAGAAGGACTGAAGTCCTCACTACGAACCTTTCGGAGTCAACTATTTTAGAAGTTCCACATGACGGGATTGTCGTCTAAACGATCGGTGACGGTTCGCCCGATCGCGTCAATCTCTTTTAAGTCCTCCTGACTCAATTTTACCTCAGCAGCTTTAGCGTTATCGGCGGCTTGTTCTGCGTCCCGCGCGCCGACAATTGCGTTGGTTTGTGGCTGGGAAATCAACCAGGCTAATGCTAAGTTTCCCAAGCTTGTTTGGTGGCGATCGGCAATTGGCCGCAGTTGGTTTAATGCTGCTTGCACTCGGGCGTAATTTTCTTTTAGGAACAGCTTATTTTTGGTGCGGTGATCGCCTTCTTCAAACTTGTGTTCCGGCCCGAATTTACCTGTTAGTATGCCTTGCGCTAGAGATGAATAGGCAAGGATTGAGATATGATTTTCTTGACAGTAGGACATGGCGTCTTTTTCTACCCAGCGCCAAAACAGAGAATAGGGCGGTTGCAAGCTGTCAATGCGTCCGTATTGGGCGGCTTCTGCTATTTGGGCGCGGGAGAAGTTGGAAACGCCGATCGCCCGAATCTTCCCCTGTTGCTTTAATTTGTTCAGGGCGTCCATTGTTTCTGCAATTGGTATAGCTTCGGAATTCCAAGTGCCGGCGGGCCAGTGGATTTGGTAAAGGTCGATATAATCAGTGTTGAGGTTTTTTAGCGATCGATCGCACGCTTCGACTAACAAATCGGGTCTGAGGTGGTTAGCAAAGACTTTGCTAGCATATACTACTTGCGATCGCACGTCTGAAAGTGCTTGACCGATAATTTGTTCCGAATGTCCTTCTCCGTAAACCTCAGCCGTATCAAAAGTGGTAATACCGGCCTCAAAAGCGGCGCCCATGGCTTTGACAGTTTCGGCATCCTCAATTCCCACCCACATCCGCTTCCCAGCTTGCCAAGTCCCCATAATTATCGGGGTAATTTGAATTTCCGATGTCCCCAATTGTCGCTTTTCCATAGCTATAGCCCTAATTTTGATTTTTAGTATTTACCCTCAAGCTATCTAATTTTAACAGGAAAAAGCTGCTGTACTTGCTTTCGTCCACCGATTTTGTTACTATTGTTAAAACAAAAATATATTTCTATGAAATCAACTACTCGCGCGCTGAAAGAATGGAATGTAGCAGTTAATGCCTTAGAAGAGGGCAGAACGATTGTGCTGTTGCGAAAGGGCGGCATTCGCGAGCAATCGGGACAGTTTAATGTCAGCGACAAGCAAGTTTTGCTGTATCCAACTTTTGAACACCAACAACCTGATTTATTAAAGCCGGGTTTTGCAAGTCAAGTAAAAACTGTAGAATCTGGTTGGCATCCAGAAAATATTATAATTGCCAGTTGGGCTGAGATTACTGATGTTTTTTTGGTGGCTTGGGAACCAGCAATTAAGGCACTGCTGCCTTACCATATTTGGAATGAAAAATTTGTCAGCGACCGTCTAAAATGGAAACGAAATCAGCCAATTTATATTATATTGCTGCGCGCTTATCGCCTCGCAGAAACAGCAGAAATTCCGTACATTTCTGAATACGGCGGTTGCCGTTCTTGGATTGATTTGGCAATTCCTATTTCTCTGGAGGGCAGTGAAGCTGTTTTGAGCGATCGAGAATACATTGCACGCTCAAATGAAATCCGCAATCTGATGGCGAATTCTCCGAATGCGGATGGTGTGCAGAAAATCACGACGCTGACGGTTTAAAATTTATGCACGTATAAGTTGTTGAAAGTAGATATAGCTTTTCAAGGGAAAGATGAGGTACGACTGGCCTGCGCCGGGCATAGGGCATAGGGCATAGGGCATAGGGCATAGGCCAAACCGCGCATACCTCACTTTTTTGAGAACCGCTATAGAATGTATGGGTAGCAACGATGTGCTTTTTAAGCCTGTACAAAAAATAGACTTTCTGCGTTTGGCTCATGTTTTGCCAGTATCTGTAATAAATTATAGCTGTACGATCGCTCCGATGAATGTTCGCCAATTGAAGGGAAGCATCCAGACTTTACAGGATGGGTGCTGTGAAATTGCCATGAAGATCGATCGCGCGATCGAGGAAGGTGTGCAATGAATCAGATCCAGCGCACCGTCTTGATTGTCGATCGCAGCCCCGAAGACTGCCATTCGTACCGGCAGTACCTGCTGCACGATCGCGAGTACCAATACAAAATAATCGCAGCGCCGTTAGGACAAGAAGGCTTGACGCTGTGGGAAGGGCACCAGCCGGATCTGGTGTTGCTCGATTATCGGCTGCCAGATATGGACGGTTTGGAATTTATCGCCCAACTGCGAAGCAAAATAGTATCGCAGCGATATTTACCTGTAATTGTGGTAGGAGTCGGGAACGAAACGATCGCAGTCCAAGCCATCAAAGCCGGCGCCCAAGACTATCTAATCAAAGAACAAATCGCACCGGAGAGTTTGCGGCTGGCGGTGAACGGGACGATCGACAAAGCGCAATTGCACGCCAAGCTGCAAGCAAACGAAGAACGCTTGCACCTAGCCTTGAAAGCGGCTTGTATGGGTACTTGGGAATGGCAGATTCCTAACAATTGTCTGGTGTGGTCAGATTTGGTGGGGCCGCTGTTTGGTCTGCCGGCGGGAACTTCTCTGGCAAGTTATGAAGATTTTATCGAACTCGTGCATCCGGAAGACCGCGAAAGTGTTAACCGGGCCGTAAGCCGTACCCTTGAGACAGGCATTAACTATGAAGTCGAATTTCGCACTGTCTGGGCCGATGGCTCGCTGCATTGGATAGGGGGTAAAGGTCAGCTTTACTATGACTGGAGAGGGCAACCGCTGCGGCTCCTGGGCACAGTAGTAGACCTCACTTTGTCCAAACAGGCAGAAGCAGAACGCCTGCAACAATTGCAGCGGGAGCGGGCGATCGCCCTGATTGCCCAGCAAGTTCACCAATCGCTGGATTTAGAGCGCGTTTTGCAAACAACTGTAGATGAAGTGCGGCATTTTCTGGACACGGATCGGGCGATCGTCTTTCGTTTGCAGGCGGATGGCGGGGGCACTGTGGTAGCAGAATCTGTGGGGACTCCGTGGCGATCGATCCTAGCTTCCCAAATATACGATCCCTGTCTGGCAAGCAGTTATCTCGAACCCTACCGTCAAGGATTGGTGACGGCAAAAACAGATATTCGCGATGGCTCGATCGACCCTTGTCACGTCCAACTGCTGGATCAGTTTGAAGTCAGGGCAAATCTAGTCGTGCCGATCCTGCACGAAAACCAGTGTTGGGGACTGCTGATCGTGCATCACTGCGCCGCGCCGCGCCTGTGGCAACCCTTAGAAATTGATTTGCTCCAGCAGTTGACTCAGCAGGTGAGCATTGCCATCCGGCAGGCCGAGCTTTATCAGCAAGCACAACGAGAACTGCAAGAGCGCAAGCGCACCGAAGCAATTTTGCGCGACAGCGAAGAACGCTTCCGCCAGTTAGCAGAAAACATCGATGCTGTTTTCTGGATTTCCGATTACCCCTCCAGGCGAGTGATTTATGTCAGTCCCGCTTACGAACGGCTGTGGGGATTGAACCCCCAATGTTTGTACGATGACTATCGGGTTTGGAAAGATTTTGTGCATCCAGAACACCGCGAATCAAACGCCTTGGCGTTTCAGGAGAAAGCGCTTGAGGGCAAGTTCGATCGAGAGTACCGGATTGTTTTGCCCGATCGCACTGTACGCTGGGTGAGAGACCGCTGTTTTCCGGTCAAAGATGAGGCAGGAAGGATTTATCGGTTCACAGGGATTGCTGAGGATATTACCGATCGCAAACAAGCAGAAATCGCCTTGCAGGAAAGCCAGCGCGAGTTTGCTACTCTGGCAGAAGCCTCTCCCGCTGCGATTTTTCGGTTCGATATTAACAATAACTGTCTCTATGTCAACCGCCGTTGGAGCGAAATGACAGGCCGATCGATAGAGGAGGCTTTGGGGATGGGATGGCTGCAAAGTTTGCATCCCGAGGAATGCGATCGTCTCAGGCTCGAATGGCTGCAATGGTGTCAAAAACCCGAACCCCGAGGAATTTACCAGAACGAGGGCAGGCACGTACACCCGGACGGCAGCATTACCTGGTACTACACCCAGTGTCTGCCCTATCTAGACAGCAACGGAACGCTGACGGGCTACGTGGGAACGCTGATCGATATTACCGATCGCAAACAAGCCGAAGAAAAGATCCGCCAAAGCGAAGAACGCTATCGATATTTAGCAGAATCAATCCCGCAATTAATCTGGACAGCAAACGTTGAGGGGGTATTGCTCGATGTCAACCAGCGCTGGTTAGATTTTACGGGGTTAACGCTAGGACAAGCTCAAGCCGAAGGTTGGCCGGCGGTGATCCATCCTGATGATGTCTCTATGATGGGCGATCGCTGGATGTGTTCTCAACAAGACGGCAGCCCTTATCAAGCCGAAGGTAGAATGCGGGGCTGCGACGGCGTGTATCGCTGGTTTTTGCACCAAGCTATTCCCTTCAAAAATGAATCGGATCGAGTTGTCAAATGGTTCGGTACGGCAACTGATATTGAAGACCAAAAATGCTTGGAAGAGCAGCGCGACAATATCTTGCAGCAGGAAAAAGCTTTGCGCGCAGCAGCGGAAAAAGCTAACCGCGCTAAGGATGAATTTCTGGCAGTGCTTTCTCACGAATTGCGATCGCCCCTGAATCCGATCCTGGGGTGGACGCAACTGCTGCAAAGTCAAGCCTTGAATGCGGCGCAAACTGCTAAAGCTTTAGACACGATCGAGCGCAATGCCAAATTGCAGACTCAGTTGATTGATGATTTGCTCGATATTGCGGGGATTATGCACGGCAAAATGCGTTTGAATGCAGTCCCGGTAAATTTGAGTTTGGCTGTGGAATCTGCGATCGATACGGTGAAATCGGCAGCCGCTGCTAAGTCGATCGAGATTCATCCGGTACTTCCGGATCTGGGGCTGGTGTTGGGGGATGCGGTGCGACTCCAGCAGATTGTCTGGAACTTGCTTTCTAATGCGATCAAGTTTACTCCCAACGGTGGCACAGTGGAGATTCGGCTGGAGCGATCGGGCGTTAGCGGAGCCCTCGCAGAGGATCGGGCGCTGATTGCCGTTAGCGATACTGGTAAAGGCATCCACCCTGACTTTTTGCTATCTATTTTTGATTCTTTCTATCAGGAGGATGTGTCTCTGACGCGCAAATATGGCGGGCTGGGATTGGGATTGGCGATCGTCCGCCACTTGGTGGAAGCACACGGCGGGACAATTGCTGCGGAGAGTGCGGGCGAGAATCTGGGAGCTACTTTTAAGGTATTTTTGCCGCTTTTGAACCCTGAACCTGAGATGAATTTAGCAGGGGAAGTGCGATCGGTTTAAACATCTTTTCCCAAGTTTGCAGTAGACTTGAATTGCAAAATTTCTTGTAATCTAATTTTAGGACGCTGCTCAGAGCAGCGTCCTAATTATTTTTGCAATTCAAGTCTAATCACGAATTCCTACCAAATCCGGGTTTCCCACCCCCTTTATTCTTCAGTCGGCGTAGGCCGACGAAAGTTTGTGTAGACGCGGTTTCAACCGCCCAGTCATAAAGGGGATATCTAACCCGGATTTGGTATCAGTCCCCCTTAACACTTTTCAATGTGCTTTTCGAGAGTCGCGCTTCCACAAAACCCAGCCCAAAATCCGCAGCTAAGGCCATCAAAGCCGCTGGAATTGCCCCAGCCAAAAGTAACTGATTGTTGACTGTAGCAACGCCCCGAAAAATAAACACGCCCAAGCCGCCGGCACCAATTGCGGCCGCGATCGTTGCTAGCCCGATCGCAATTACCGCCGACACCCGCACGCCCGCCAAAATCACGCCGAGGGCTAGGGGAATTTCCACTTGCCACAGCAGTTGCATATCGGTCATTCCCATGCCTGTGCCTGCTGCCACAATCGCCGGATCGACGCCTACTATGCCCGTGTAAGTGTTGCGGATTATGGGCAGTAGGGAATATAGTGTGAGGGCGATGATTGCCGTGCGATCGCCTATTCCGCCCAATACCGGCAACGGAATTAGCAAGCCAAACAAAGCCAAACTAGGAATTGTTTGCATAATATTTGCAAATCCCAAAATCGGCTTTTTCAATTTTGGTTTTCTAGTAACTAAAATCCCGAGGGGAATTCCCACAATCGTAGATATAACAATCGCGACTATTACTAAATACAAGTGTTCGATAGACCTCTGAATCATCTCAGCGCCATAGCGGTTAATAAAATTGATAGCTGGGTAATTCATGATTGCTAACCGCATTCTAATTTAGCTAATTAAAAAGATTCCAAAAAGGCGAGAGCTTCTGGATGCTGAGATTTCATAAAATTCTCAGGCGATGCCAATTCAACCAACCTTCCGTCTTGCATCAAACCAATTCTAGAGGCTAAAAAAAAAGCTTCTTGAATGCCGTGAGTCACAAAAATCACAGTTTTCCCTAGTTGCTGCTGTAATTGACGGAATTCCCGCTGTAATTCCAGGCGAGTAATGGGGTCTAAAGCACCAAACGGTTCGTCCATTAACAGCAGCGGAGGGTCTGCTGCAAGTGCTCTGGCGACGCCTACACGCTGCCGCTGTCCGCCGGATAACTGATGGGGATAGCGTTTGGCGAAGTGCTGGGGGTCGAGGTTGACTAATTCTAGCAGTTGGCTGACGCGAGATTTTATGCGATCGGCCTCCCAGCCTTCCAATTTCGGCACTAAACCAACGTTTTGCTCGACGGTAAAATGGGGAAACAAACCGATTTCTTGAATTACGTAGCCAATTTTTCGCCGCAGTTGAATGACATCCCACTCAGTTGTCGGTTTTCCCATGACAAGCACTTCGCCGCTGCTTGGTGTCAATAAATTGTTAATCAATTTCATGGTGGTAGTTTTGCCGCTACCGCTGCGTCCCAACAATACTAAAATTTCTCCTTGGAACACTTTGAAATTAAGTTTGTCTACTAAATGTCTGCGGTTGAGGCGATATGTAACGTCGAGGAATTCGACAGCAACTTCATTGTTGAGATCCATGATTATTAATTTTCGTCGTGTTGGTTTTTAGTAATTTAAATTATGAACTAAAAATTGGTTTAACCGCGAGTTTTAGGGGTAAGATGCGCAGTGCGCACCCTACTTAGTTTACTAATCTAAAATCTAAAATCAACTTGGTTTTGCCATTCTAGCAACAATGCTCGACATTGGAGGCAAGTTAATTTTTTGAGCAAGTCGCGAATTCCGTCGCGAGTGACAGGATATGCAGCACCGATAAGTTCGGGGTTTACTGTGGCTGTGGGGTGCAATTCTGCAACAAAACCGTAGAGTTTTTGATTGGAAAATGAACTGTTGATTGCCCAGCCTGTGGTGTTGATTGGTTCGATGCGGGCGATCGCACTTTCTGTCACGCCTAGTTCTTTTTTGATTATACCTGAAACTGCGGCTGCTGCTGTTGTGGCTTCCGGTACGCGCCCGCCGGGAAAGTCGAGGGTTGCTGCTGCTACGCCGGGGCGATACATCGGTGGGGGAAACAGCAATTTGTCAGCTTGAATTGTTAAGACTACCACTGAATCTGCTCTTTCTACTCGCCAATATTCTACTGTTTGTCCTTCGGTTGTTTCGAGATGTTCGCCAATTAGTTTTACCCATTGAGAGTTGATTTCTACAAATCTATCTAGGGTTTTCCAGTTGGATTTTTGGGTTGGTTTCATATTAGAAAGAAGTACGTCCGCTTCTTTTTTAACGGATGTAACAGATGGATATTGCATGAGATCAGTGAAACCCGGTTTTTTTGCGTCTACTTCGTTTCAGCCCACAGATGGGCGTAAAAAACCGGGTTTCTCAGGGTCGGAGTCCGTCCAAGACTGAGGAATTAACAACCTCCTAGCGGTCGGGTGCGGTTGCTGTAAATTAGATGTTTTTCCGATCGTAATTGATAATTGTCGATCGCCCCCACAGTCGATCAGTTTTTTGTGCTTTGACCCGATTTTTCGATCTCGATTGTAAATTTTTGCTACAGTAGAGCACATTTGTCAGGAGAATTCCGTAGCATAGACTACATAATTAACTTTATCTGCGCCTTCGCCGGGGTTGTTAAAACCCAGCCAGAAGTGCAGGGTCTTAGCTCAACAGGAGTATTTATGCAACTGCAAACAGATATTCGCACTTGGCAACCTGAACAAACCCTAGCCAGCGCCGCGAGTGCCTTCGACTGGGCAAAATTTGGCTGCGCGGTACCTGCACCAAAATTGGCTCCTTCGATATGGGTAAAATTGTTCAATCCGCCAACAGCATTCAGTTTTGACGAAGCATGGCTGTTGTGTCAGTGCTCCGAGGACAAGTGGCTGGCTTGGATTCCTGATTATGGGGAAATTTTGCTGAATACAAATGAATTTTGCGCTACTTAATCGAGAATTACAGTGTTAAAATCCATAGGCTTAGGGCTTCACAGCATATTTTGGGGAAAAACCAGGTTTTTGCATTATCTCGTTTGTAGTGAGGACTTTAGTCCTCAGAAATTATACCAATTTAAAAAAAGAATGCAACAGTATTCTTGTCCCCCCCCGCAATACAGCGGGGGGGGGCTAGGGGGGGTCGAAGAGTGTTGCACGATTTTAGAAAAATGGTATTAAGAAGGACTGAAGTCCTCACTACAAACCAATTCATTGACATTTTACCAACAAAAAGAGCAATAGTTTTCTATTGCTCTTTTTGTGTAAAAACACTTTCTAGTTTTTGTCTTCAGACAGCGAAACTTACTCGCTTATTTGCAAACTGCACGGTTATTTGCATTCCTGACAATCGTGCCTACTTTGCCATTGATTTGAATCGGGTTTTTGGTGCTAGCCCGGATCAAGCGAGGCTGTTTACCCAAACATTCTCTGATTGATTCTGACCAGGTGGTGAGAGCGCGGGTGTATTCTGTACGAGTCGCTGGCGCGCGAAACTGCTCGGTAATTAAGTGATCTGTGGTGATGCTAGTGTCAGTAGCAACATTGGTAATAATTGGAAAGTCAAAGGCTTTGGGTAAGGTTCTTTCAGGAATTTTGCCCGGTACCATTTGGTACTTCATTGAGCCGCCTTTGTAGTCAATACCTGCTTGGGGGGCTGTTTGAGCGAAGGCGGGTACAGGCAAGCTAGCTACCAATACGGTGCAGCAACTCCAAAATAATTTCGATTTCATCCGATTCATCTCCTCAACTTTATGACGGTTAGCACTAATTAGGTAGGGGCAAAAAACATTAGCTTTAATTTATAAGAAATCTGAGGCTAATGAACTTTTATCTGAGTTTTGACCCATCTAATTTATTACCAGATATCTTCAAAAATGTAAAAACTGGTTGGTCTGACAAACTGTAGAATTGTTTCAGTTGAGTGAGACATTTACACATCTGAAGTTGTTACAGCGTGAGAGACTCGGTTTTGCCAGAATGATTCATTTTCGATCGATGTCATTGAAACTTTATCAAATTTTGTCTCAGATATCAAGTTTTGTCGATCGCCTGTCGCGTTTTAACACTGGTTGACGGCTCGATCGCCCAAAAGAGTGTTGCGCGCTATACCACGGGGAGAAAGATGCTAAAGTACATCGATGGGCGTTTGAGTATTTTCAGGCGACAATAGACAGAGAAGGGGCTTGAAAATAGGTGAACTTAGTGGAAGATAGCAAGATTATAGACTTATCGGAAATCATGGGTGTTCCCGCGGCTCCTGCGGGATACAAATCCGGCTTTGTGGGTATTATCGGGCGGCCGAATGTCGGCAAATCAACGCTGATGAATCAGTTGGTGGGGCAGAAAATTGCGATTACTTCGCCGGTGTCTCAGACGACGCGCAACAGGCTGCGGGGCATCCTGACGACTGCCCAAGCACAAATTATTTTTGTCGATACTCCCGGAATTCACAAGCCGCACCACCAACTGGGTAAGGTTTTGGTGCAGAATGCCCGCGCGGCGATTCAGTCGGTGGATGTGGTGCTGTTTGTGGTGGACGGTTCGGTAGAATCGGGTGGGGGCGATCGATATATTATTGAAATTCTCAGCAATTGCCAAGTTCCGGTGATTTTGGGGATGAATAAGTTGGACGAACAACGGTCGGATTCTGTGTTGATCGATCGCACTTACGAGCAAATTGTGAATCCCCAGTGGCCTGTAGTAAAATTCTCGGCTCTTACGGGCGAGGGTGTGGAACCGCTGCAACAATTGTTAATCGAACATCTGGAGGAAGGGCCCTATTATTATCCGCCAGATTTGGTGACTGACCAGCCGGAACGCTTTATTATGGGCGAGTTGATTCGAGAACAGATTTTGCTGCTGACTCGGGAAGAAGTGCCGCATTCTGTAGCAATTGCGATCGACATCGTTCAAGAAGAAGCGAAAATTACCCGCATTCTGGCGACGATTCACGTCGAACGGGATTCCCAAAAAGGTATTTTAATCGGTAAAAGCGGCAGTATGCTCAAGTCGATCGGCAGCGCGGCCCGCGAACAGATTCAAAAGCTAATTGAAGGCAAAGTATATTTAGAGTTATTTGTCAAGGTGCAGCCGAAATGGCGGCAGTCCCGCACCCGTTTAGCCGAATTGGGCTATCGGGTGGAAGAATAAAACTTTGGCAGTTGGTACGTCGTTTCCCTCTCAAATCTGAAGACGCTGAGTTTCTCACTTACCGAGTGTTCCTTATGAACTACCGAAACCGCATCACGATCGAAGCAAATAAACGCGGTGGTAAGCCTTGTGTACGCGGCTTGCGAATTACGGTTTATGAAGTGCTTGAGTACCTAGCTTCCGAGATGACCGAAGCAGAAATTCTAGATGATTTCCCCGATTTGACGCGAGAAGATTTAAAAGCCTGTATTGCTTATGCTGCTGACCGCGAGCGTCGGTTTATGACCGCGAGCTTATCCGCATGAAATTACTGTTTGATGAAAACTTGTCGCCCAAGTTGTCGAACCTACAGGAAGTATGCCAACCTTCTAGGGTGCTTAGTGGTGTGATGGCTCTTACAAAGCTGTCGTGGAGGGAATCAAGCTGGTCAAGGAGAACGCAATCGTTCATCAAAAAAATGGGTCTGAAACCTCCCCCTTTTAGGGGGACTTTAGTGTATGCTAATTAATGTACCGCAGGGCTTGCGGGAGGCAAAAGCCAAAGCCTGTGGAGCTGTAAGACCGGAAAACCCTTCGGGAGGTTGAGGCAGTTGCTATGAAACAGGAACCCAAATAGTGATGTTTGGGAATCACCGCACTTTTAGGGCGGTGAGTATGTCAAACTAGACGGTAGACACCTTCAATCTTAGGAGCCGTCTATGTTGCTACAAGAAGTCAAGGAGCAGGTCTTCAAACTGCCACGGAGCGATCGCCTTGCGTTAGTGAGCGCCATCATTGAGTCCTTACAAGATCGGCCAGTTGCCAGGGCAGATCGTTCTGGTGCGATTCAGCGGATGCGAGGCTTGCTAAAGACAGACCAACCCGCACCGACAGATGAGGACGTGGCAGCAATGTTGGAAGCGCGACGGACGGAGAAGTATCTTGCCATTTTTCCAAGATGCAGAACTGTTATTCCAAGCGATTGAGGCTGGTCAAATCATTGGTTATGTAACGGCGACAACGCTCACGGATATTTTCTACATTTCTCGCAAACATACTCGCAGCGTTGAGCAAGCACGGCAAGCGGTTTCAGAAACGCTGACTGCTATGGTCATTTGTCCTATTGATCGAGCCGTTTTGGAATCAGCTTTCAACTCTGGTTTGGTTGATTTTGAAGATGCTGTTCAAATTTTTGGTGCAGTTGCTCAAGGGTTGGATGCCATTTTGACCCGCGATAGTAAAGGTTTTTTGAGTTCGCCTATACCTGTTTTATCCATTCAAGAGACGTTGCAGCAATTGGGGACGGCAGAGTAGGGGGATAGTTGGTGAGGAAGCGTAGATGGAAATCGCATTGCCAAATTATCACAAACGCAGTCCAACAACCCCAATGCAGCGGACGGTTGAGACTCACTGGTGGGGATGCTCCCGTTTACTAGCCGCCGCTGATTGGGAACGTTATCTCGTAAACACTGCCTGACTTTGGAGATGATTTGGAATCTCGATCGAGAATTAAGGATACCGACGAAGATTCTCATCGATCCCAATGAGTCAAAACAAATCCCCGCTTAACAACCACAGAATCCCATTTCGACAACAGTAAAGTAAACTGAGAGCAGCCCCATTCGCCCCAGTTGACCTATGCCACGTTGGTTCAATACCGCTGGCCCTTGCCAAGAAGACATTCATTACGCACTGTCACCCACGGTGCGCTTACCGGGCTTAGAACGATTAATTGCTCAACGCAGCTATTTCGTCATCCACGCACCCCGACAAGTGGGAAAAACCACTGCCATGCTGGCGCTAGCCAAACAACTCACCGATAGCGGGGACTACACTGCGATCGTGGTTTCAGTGGAGTTAGGTTCGCCCTTTAATAACAATCCACAACAAGCCCAAGCGGCCATCTTAAGTTCTTGGCGCAGTGAGGCGCGAGTCTATTTGCCACCGGAACTCCAGCCACCCGCCAAGCAAGAGATGGAGGTGGGACAAGGAATTGAAGAAACATTGCGGCAATGGGCACAAACTTCACCTCGCCCTTTAGCAATCTTCATCGATGAAATTGATTCGCTCCAAAATGAAGTATTGCTGTCTGTTTTGCGTCAGTTACGCAATGGTTATCCCTCTCGCCCGAAAGCGTTTCCGCAATCGGTGGGCTTAATCGGTTTGCGGGATGTTCGCGATTACAAAGTGGCTGCGGGTGGTAGCGATCGCCTAAATACATCCAGTCCGTTTAATATTAAAGTGCGATCGATTACTCTCAGAGATTTTAATGCGTCAGAAGTCGCGGAACTCTACGCGCAACATACCCAAGATACCGGACAAATTTTTACACCTGAAGCCGTAGCCTTAGCTTTTGAACTGACTCAGGGACAACCTTGGTTGGTGAATGCTTTAGCTAAGGAAATCGTAGAAGAATTAGTGACAGATGAATCTATAGAAATTACACCACAACATATTTTAGAAGCCAAAGAAATTCTCATAAAACGACAAGATACGCATTTAGATAGTTTGGCAGAACGACTGCGAGAAAACCGAGTCAAAGCCATTATCGAGCCGATGTTGGCAGGTTTGGAACTGGGCAATATTCCCAATGATGATATTCAGTTTTTAATCGATTTGGGTTTGTGTAAGATGGATGTTCAGGGTGGATTGACGATCGCCAATCCAATTTATCGCGAAGTTTTGCCCCGCGTGCTCACCGTAACTCCAATGGCCTCTCTGCCCCAAATTGCACCGAGTTGGTTGACATCAGAAGGTAAATTAGATACTCAGGCTTTACTGAAAACTTTTTTAGACTTTTGGTTGCAACATGGCGAACCGTTACTCAAAAGTGCGTCTTACCCCGAAATTGCGCCGCATTTAGTGCTGATGGCGTTTCTGCATCGGGTGATTAATGGTGGCGGAACGTTGGAGAGAGAATATGCGATCGGGCGCGACAGAATGGATTTATGCCTGCGTTATGGTGAGGTAACATTGGGAATTGAACTGAAGGTTTGGCGGACTCGGAAAGTCGATCCGCTGAGTAAAGGGTTGGAACAGTTGGATGGATATTTGGCTCGATTGGGGCAAGATGAGGGGTGGTTGGTGATATTCGATCGCAGAGATAATGCACCGGAGTTAGAAGAACGGCTGAAAACTGAAATTCAGACTAGCCCGATGGGTCGGTTAATTACAGTGATTCGAGCGTGAAGCAGTTGCGATCGATGTGTCGATTTTGGCGATCGCCGAGAGTGTGCGATCGACTCTCATCTCAAATCTAATATAGATAACTTTTTTCAGTGTGATGGCTTAAGTGATTGAGTCGAATCGTGCGGCGAACTCGATCGAGGAAAGGAGATTCAGATGGGGAGTAAGAAGGGGTTGACATACATCATCGAGCTGCGATATTATTCGACTATATCCAGTATTGTACCGCAACTGCGATACAATTATAAGTTCTACGGCTTGAATGCGACAAAGTAAAAAAAGTCATTATGCAACAAAAAAGGTGTGATGATATAGCAATCCTAAATGAGTCGTAAAATTTTTACCCCACCCCAACCCTCCCCTTACCAAGGGGAGGGAGTAAGAAATTCACAAATGATTTAGGATTGCTGCTATATATGTGCAATACTTGCGTTATATGTGTAAAACAGGCAAATTCCAGCCCATGACTTGAGGTGAGAAATGGTTGAATCTAAGGAGCGTATTCTAAATCTATATAATTCTTTGGAAAATGATTTTATCAAACTAATTCCACAAGAACGGTTCAACAAAGATGTGAATATGAAGCTAGAGCGAATCACTCATCTACTGGAAGTCTTGGGAAATCCGCATAACTCTTTTCTATCTATTCATGTTGGAGGTACATCAGGCAAGGGATCTACTTCTACGTTAATTGCGTCAATCTTAACCACACAGGGCTATAAAACAGGGCTTTATTTATCCCCTCACTTGCAGATATTTAACGAGGTGTATCAGATTAACTGTAAAACAGTTGCGACCACAAAGCTTGTCGAGATATTTGAACGAGTGAAATCGGCTATAGCGAAAGTTGCTCAGGAAAACCCCTTTGGTCAGCCTAGCTATTTTGAAGCACAAGTAGCTTTGGCATTCTGCTTATTTGAAGAGCAAAAAGTTGATGTCGCAATTATCGAAGTTGGTTTAGGGGGAAGACTTGATGCCACAAACGTCTTGTCCTCAAAATTATCGGTACTTACAAGTGTTGGATTAGATCACACCGAAATATTGGGAGGTACTGTAGAAGAAATCGCTGAAGAGAAGGCAGGCATTATCAAAGATCTTCAGAATGTGGTGTGTGGATTCTCTCAAAGAACGACAAGAGAGATTGTTGCACAACGTTGCGAAAAGAGCGGTCCTCAATTATGGCAATTAGAGGAAGACTTCTCATTTACTGTTAATTCGGGGTCTTTAAGTGTAAATCTTCCAGAGAGAGTTTACGATAATTTATCGCTAACCAAACTTCTCGGAGAGTTTCAGTTCTCTAACGCAGCTTGCGCTGTCGCAGCAGCTTATTTATTTTCACAAGGTAGCTTATCTGATTTTGCTGTCAGGGAAGGGTTAGCTAATGTCATAATCCCAGGTCGAATGGAAATATTACAAACCCAGCCAGTTGTAATACTTGATGGTGCGCATAATCCCGACAAGATGAGATCTGCTTCACATTCAGTTAACAAATTATTTGGAGGTAAAGAAAGAGTTATAATCATTTCTTTCAAAGAGGGAAAGCTTCTTGAAGATATATTGCCTTATCTCGTAGATAATGTGAAATGCTTCATATTGACAGCGTTTAAGATTAAAGGATTGTGGGAGCCATGTCCACCTGAAGAATTGAAGAAGGTTATTAACAGCGTTGCCCCATCTGTGCCATGCTTCATAGTGCGCGATCCAATTAGTGCGGTTCGAGAGGGTTTATCTAGAGCGGCAGAGAATGATCTAGTATGGATTACTGGTTCTCTTTATCTCGCTGGTGATGTGCGTGAGTATTGGCATCCATCAGAATCTTTGCTCATGAGAGCAGAGGAATAACAGATTAGAAAATATATCCAAGATTTATTAGAACTATCGAATCAATCATGCAAAATTCACAAAGATCAATTGTTAAAATAATTAAAGAAGTCTGTCTATAAAATAACATATCTTATGAATCTTTTTCATACGACTGGATATTTCGTTTATCGAGAGATAGCACAGCAGTACACATTTTTGGCTATCAGTTCGAGAAAAATTCATCTACATCGCATCTAATTTGCTCTGACAAGTGTAGTGCGAGTGATTTATTACAATTGAGTCAAGTGCCTGTCGTAGAACATACCTTTTTTATGTCACCAGTAAACATAAAGTATGTTGGTGTTTCTGGTAATTGGTCAAAATTATGCGAGTTGCTTAATCGGCATAAAAAACTCGTATGTAAATCAAATGAGGGAACAGGTGGTAATGGTGTCTACCTTGTTTCAAATCAATTTGAGCTTGAGAATGCCGAATACAAAATATACAATCGCTCAAGATCGATGGCAGTGTGTCCGTTTTACGAAATAGAGAATGAGTTTCGGGTTGTGGTGCTAGATGGGAAAGTTAAATTAGTCTATCGGAAAAACATTCCTTATTTATTAGGCGATGGAGTATCTACTTTACGCCAGCTCTTGGTTGCTTACCTGAAAGAAAACATAGATTGTCCAGTTAGTTTTAATATTCCTGATGAAGATTATTCTAAAATCTTTAATTCTGGCAAGAAGTATTACTTGCATTGGAAACATAATCTTGGACAAGGAGCAAACCCGGAAATTGTTCAAGATAAAGAACTTGTTGGACGATTAAGTGATTTAGCATTGCGCGCAGCTAAAGTTGTAAATATTCACTTCGCGTCAATAGATATAATAGAAACTAAAAATCAATACTTGGTTTTAGAGATCAATAGCGGTGTGATGATGGAATATTTTTCCCAATTGAATGACAGCAACTATCAGATAGCTAAAGATATTTATAAAGAAGCTATTGAAAGTATGCTTAGTTAAGGTAAAAATATGCGAAAGCAACTACTAATGCCTGTCCTATTAACCGTTGCTCAAAAAATAGGAATGAAAATTCTGATTGAACCAACAAGAGCAATGTACGGAGTTATCCTATTCGATAGTGGGAAGAAGTATTACATCAAGGATGTTAATTTTAATCTCAACTTGAGTGCCTCAACTTCACTTGCAAAAAACAAAGCTGCGACATCTTTTTTTCTTGAGAAATTCGGATATCAAGTACCCGAATTTACTATGGTATATAGTGACGAGAAATGTGCTCGAACTCAATCTAATGATACTCTTCAAGAAGGATTAGACTACTCAAGACGAATTGGCTTTCCCGTGATTCTTAAGCCAAATAATATGTCACAGGGCAGCTTTGTTTTTAAAGTTAACGACGAATCGGAATATTTTAGCTTTTTGTCAGAAATTTTCACGTACTGTGACACGGCTCAGATTCAGAAGTTTTATTCTGGGAATGACTACAGAATAGTAGTTTTAGATAGGAGAGTGCTATCTGCTTATCAAAGAGTTCCTTTCCATGTTATAGGTGATGGAGATTCTTCTATATCTGAATTAATTTGTAAGAAACAACGATTATTCGTACAGTCTGGTAGAGACACTAAATTGATAGATACTGATACACGCCTTGCTCATAAAATCCTTCAGCAAGGTCTTTCGCTAGAGAGCATACCTGGTCTTAATGAAACAGTTATCTTGCAAGATATTTCAAACTTGTCGGCTGGAGGGGAAACTATTGAACTCACAGATGAAATACATCCTTCTTTTGTAAAATTAGCGTTGCTGATTGCAAGAGATATGAATTTAACTTTATGCGGCATTGATATAATCACAAATGATATCACGCAGCAAAATGATGGTCAGTATACTGTTATTGAGGTTAATAGCGCACCTGGATTAGATAACTATGCGTATCAAGGTGCGGTGCAAGAATCATATGTAGAAAGTTTGTACCGAGAAGTCTTGCTTTATATTAGAAATTCATACTCCTAAGTAGGTTGGGGTAGTTAAACGTAACTAAGTCAGGTTTTGCAAAACCCTCATAAACCTTATTAGATAAGCATTATAGGCTAATTTGAATTTTGAAATATAACTCAGTATTTCAACCCAAACCTACTTACAATAGTCTATTCGGTGGCTAGCAGCCGTAGAACAAACCTAGTGCAGCGGACGGACGAGAGTCGCTGTGCTGAGTCCTGAGATAGCTACCACCACTCAATTTGGGAACGTTATCTCGCAAACGTTGCCTGACTTTGAAGATGATTCGGAAGCTCGATCGAGAGTTTGACCTACAGAAAATTGGTAGGATCGCACAATGGAGAAGAACGATCGAGTGATTCGGGGATTTTGTGAGAAGTTGGGGATTGAGATGCCGTTTTAGGGAATGGGGGAGTATTTTCAAAGATGGAGACTCAACTATACGATAAATTCATTCAAAAGGTAATTATTTTAGGTAAACAAAAGGAATTTTCATTAACCTCTTCGATCGACAACTATTTAATGATGAATTATCGGCTTAAATTAGAACGAATCGATAAACTAAAAGCTTGGCTAGATGGGTTTAGACCGTTCGATTCCACGCTCGTCGCCGAACTCAAAAAGCTCTATGATGTTCGCTTTACTTATAACTCAAATGCCATTGAGGGTAATACTTTAACCCAAAGTGAAACGGAATTAGTTTTAACGAAGGGCATTACTGTGGGGGGCAAAACCCTTGACGAACATTTAGAAGTTATTGGACATAAGGAGGCGATCGATTATATTGAAAATTTAGCCCAAAGGGATACGGAGATTAATGAATGGGAAATTAAGCAAATTCACAATCTAATTCTTCGCAAAATTAACTCTGACGAAGCGGGTAGTTATCGGACTCTAGATGTAATGGCGGCAGGAACTAATTATCGTTATCCTCCCCATTATTTACTATCTCAATTAATGAAAGATTTTGCGATCTGGCTCAACTCAGAATCGGCCTTAAATCTCCATCCAGTCGAATATGCGACTATGGCTCATTATCGTTTTGTTTCTATCCATCCTTTTCGCGATGGGAATGGTCGAAGCGCTAGATTATTAATGAATTTACTCTTAATCCGTGCAGGCTATCCTATCGTGGTGATTGATAACCAAATCCGCAATGATTATATTAATGCTTTAGCCTACGGGCAACAAAACCAAGATGATTTAAGCCAGCTTTTTGCATTGATTTTTGATGCTACGATTAGTTCGCTTGTGGAAGTTTTAAGATTGTTGGTGACTGCAAGTAGCAGCAGGGGAAAGGGACAGGCTTTTTATCAGGAGATTACTGATTTTCTCGATCGTAGCGGTGGTTTAGGGAATGGGGAATAGGTAATGGGTAGGATGTTAAACAAGTTAGAGAGTTTATATCGCGTCAGCTATCAGTTAACGTTCATCATGTTGCAACCGATTCATCTGGTTTGTGTCGATCGCCGTACTCGAAATGTATAGGTTCTAGCTGGATATGGTGAAGACCTTGAGTTTGAAATTGTACCGAATGGGGAGGTATTCTGATGAGCTAAGTGAATTTTGAGGCTATGAGCGATGCCGAATTGAGACGGTACTTTCTGGAAAATCGCGCCCTATCGAGCTGCTTGTCAGGCATATTTAGACAGGTTCAGTCAGCGTCCGAAATTGATCGTTACAAGCCCGAGCGATCGCGATTTTGACGCAAAAATTCAGGTAGCAATTCGGCAGAAATTAGAAGCATCGCGCAGTAGCCAGCCAGCTAACAACACAGTGGAGCGGACGGAATAGAGTTACCTTGGAGATGGTTCGGAATCTCGATCGAGAGTTAAGGATTCCGGCGCAGATTCTCATTTCCGCGTAAGGACTTGGGTCTTTTAAGGTTCGTAGTAAGGACTTGAGTCCTTTGAGGTTCGCAGTAAAGACTGATCGTCCTGAAAATAAACATCTGCGGACTAAAGTCCTCACTACAAACCGACTTCAAGGCAATTCAACCGAAGTGGGTTTAGCAATGTGCGGCAGTCCCCAGCCGAGTTTTTCCCGCAAAATGTGGAAATATTCAAAACGCTGCACCCGAACAAAGCGGGCTGGGTAGGGCGATCGCTCAATTTGCACCCAATCCTCCGGCAAAACATAACATCCGCCGTTCCCATCTACCACCATTACCAGGCGGTTCGGACTGGCAGGTAAAATTTTGACCGGTTCGGTGTTAGAAAACACCAAAGCCCGCGAAGCCATTGAATGCGGGCAAATGGGTAGCAATTGCAGCACCGGCACTCCCGGAATAATTACAGGGCCGCCGGCGGAAAGGGCGTAAGCCGTCGATCCTGTCGGAGTCGAGATAATTACCCCATCTGCGGCAATGTCCACAGAGGCGTGCTGGCCGATCGCCACTTCAAAATGGCACATACAAGTCAACGGTTCGCGGTGCAGCACCATTTCATTGAGACAAAGGGCTTCCCAAAGGCAGTCGTTTTCTCGAAACAGCCGCACGGCCAACATCGATCTTTCTTCTATTTCGTATTCTCCGGCGATCGCCTTTTCCAAAGCTTGCGGGAGCAAGTTTAGGTAAGTTTCTGTCAAAAAGCCCATATGACCGGTATTGACAGTCAGCAGTGGCACTCCGATGGGGGCGACTTGGCGAAATGCCGACAGCACCGTACCGTCGCCGCCCAAAACCACTGCAAACTCCATGTCGCTGTCAAAACCGGGGGGGACGAGTTGGTCGATCGGAGTGTGGCACATCGGGCGATCGGGACTAGAATAGCCCAAAATTCCCCCGGCACCGGAAACCGCACAGACCTCCCAGCCGCGGGCAGTCAGCTTGTCTTTCAACTCTTCGGCGATGCGACAAGAGACTGGTTTAACGTCGTTGTATATAATCCCAGCTTTCGGCACTTTAAAATGTAAAGGGCATTTTTTGTTTACTCCGTTTTTTAGTCTTAAGCTGCTCGTACTCTATTTCCTTGAGCTTCTTCATAATCAGATTAAAGTATTCTTCGAGATAAGACTCCAAAGTAGTAGTTTCTTTGGGGTCGATTCCGAAGACACTGTAAACGTCATCCATCGGAGCTTTCAAGGGTTTTCCGGCCGCCAAAACTTCTGAAAAAGCCAATCTGTCAGCTACGTTCCAACTCCACTGAAAGAACTTAGCAAATTGACGGGTAGCCTGCAACAAGGCATCTGGCGTGCGGGTGATTTTGGCTTGTTTGCCAGAAAGTCGCTCGCACAACCGCACGATTTCTTCGGCATCCCAAGCGCGGTTTCCCACCACCGGAAAGCTTTTTTTCTCGGTTTCAGGAACAGAAAGGGCCCGGACGGCAAACTTCGCAACGTCCTGAGTGTTCATGTAGGCAAGGGCTGACGGCTTGTTGGGCAGCCAGACTGCCTGACCGTCCAAAATCGGCATTGCGTACAGGCTTAGCAGTCCTTGCAAAAATCCGCAAGGTCTCAATATCGTGTAATCTAGACCGGATTCTGCTAAGAATAGCTCGGTACAGCGCTTAATTTCCAACAGAGGGACTTGCGGATATTTCTCGGCGTCGAGAAATGAGAAGAAGATGTAACGCTTGACGCCTGCTGCTGCTGCTGCTTGGATCAGCGATACTTTTCCGTCCCAGTCTACTCTTTTGATGCTGACAGAATCTGCCGCGCTGGCTGTTGCTGCATCGATGATAGCAGTGACGCCTTCTAGTGCAGGAATCAAGCTGTCGGGCTGGCAAAGGTTCCCCGGTACGAGTTCGGCGCCCCATTCTTTCAAAAAGGCCGCTTTTCTGTAATTTCTGACTAAACAACGCACCTGGTAGCCCTCGTCTAGGGCGCGGCGGGCTATTTGACGGCCGAGGGTGCCGGTGGCTCCTACAATCAATAAAGTCATCTAGGGATTAATTTATGAATCTTAAACTTTCTATAAGATGGTATCAGGTTTTCGTTATGTTTTTTATAAAAACTTAACAAAAACCTGAATATTTCTCATTTTCGGCTGGAGAGCCTGAGCAGCACGCTGGCTCGGGGTGGCACGCAGAAGCTAGAAGGCTTGACTTAGAAGACTTCTGAATGATTGTTACAAAAACTTATTCTTCGCCGCCTTGCAGTTTGAGCAGGAGGAAGCCTCCGCCTATACCCACGAAAATTAGGGAAAAGGACAAAAAGGCTGCATTGAAAATTTCAGGATTCATGATTTATATGCCTAATTGGGCGATCGCATTAAATAAAGATAATAATATAATTTGGGGCAACCAGCTACATGAATGCTAAAATCTCACTGCTGAAATTGCTGTATTTTTTGGGGAGAAAATTGCCTTGAGTCTCGATCGGCAATCAAAATTAGCTGTAACTCTCGGAGATCCGGCGGGAATTGGCCCGGAGGTGATTCTCAAGGCTTTGGCAGATCCGGCTGTTGCTTTGATGGTGACGGTTTTCGGGTCTAAGATGATTTTGCAGCAAACTTACGATCGGTTGCGATCGACCGATCGGGCTACAACAGCAGCAAATCCCGCAACATTAAACATTATTGATATCGCACCAGACAGCAAGTGGGGATCCATTGTCCCCGGTGTCGGGAATGCGGCTAGTGGGGCGGCTAGCTTTGAGTATATGGAAAGGGCGATCGCCCGTACCCTTGACGGCGAATTTTGTGCGATCGTCACCGGCCCCATTTCCAAAACTTGCTGGCAGGCGGCCGGTTACAATTATCCCGGACAAACAGAACTCCTCGCAGAAAAAGCGAAATCGCAGCGGTTCGGAATGCTGTTTGCCGCCACATCTCCCCACAGCGGTTGGACGCTGGTAACTTTACTCGCTACCACACATATTTCCCTGCGTCAAGTACCCGATGCTTTGACTCCAGAATTGCTGAGCGAAAAATTAGAATTGCTGGTAGAGTGTTTGCGCGAAGATTTTGGACTGGAAAGACCAAAAATTGCGATTTCTGGCTTAAATCCTCACAGCGGCGAAAATGGCAAACTGGGAAATGAAGAGCTTTCCTGGATGATACCTTGGTTGGAAACGCAGCGCGATCGTTTTCCTCAAGTGCAGTTAGACGGGCCAGTCCCCCCGGATACCATGTGGGTAAAACCGGCTAAAGTTTGGTACGGTTTGGCCAAAGAAGCTCACGACGGTTACTTGGCAATGTACCACGACCAAGGCCTGATCCCAGTCAAATTGATGGCTTTCGACAAAGCAGTCAACACTACAATTGGCTTACCCTTTGTCCGCACATCTCCCGATCACGGCACAGCTTTTGATATTGTAGGTCAAGGAATTGCCGATGCCTCCAGCATGACAGCAGCGTTGCAGTTGGCGGCTCAGTTGGCTAGTCGCAGAGCAGCAGTTAAAATAGGGCGATAGCCTTAATACGTCTGACACTGGGCAAAATTGTGTCATTCCTATTGATGTTCGCTGGCGTCAGGCGACAAGCAAGCTGGTCATTTTAGTCGATCGGTTAAAATCAGATTTGGGTAGCACAGTATGGCAGCATCTAATGATAATTCAGGGAACCTATATCAGTCAGAAACAGAGGTGTCAGATGCAATTCTGGCAAGTCGTAAAGCAGGAGATCAACTTCAGGAATTGCTAATCATCCTGACTGAAATGCAGTTACTCAAGCAATCAAGAAAGGAACCAATCGAACTGAAGTTACCGCCATCCCAAAAGTCAGCAGATCGACTTGAGGAAGAGGAAACTCGGCGCAACCAATTGTCTTTTCTGATCGAATCACCTGCTGTTGTACCGGAAGTGTTAAAAGATCGTGAAGAGATACCCTCTTACAGACGACGAAACAAGAATGACGAAGCAGGTTTATCTAAGATCGCGGATTTAGAAAATAATTATCGACCGTCAGATGAAGAGTTAGAACAAGCAGTAGAAGAGTTTAAGAGGTTGCAAAAACTGCTGTTTGAAAGGGATTTGCCGGAATTTTACAGTAATATTTTTAGCGTAGAACAAAGGTTAGAAAATTTTGAGAAGCTCATGTCTGAACCGAAAGAATTGATGAATTTATTGAAACCTTTAATTCCTGAGTTGGTGAGAGAAGATCTAGAGCGGTTGAAGTTTCAATTAAACAACGCGATAGAACTCGCCAGCAACGATAAAATGAATCGCCTGGAAGTTCAGGCAAAATTAGCGGATTTGGAAAATCAAATTTCTGACTTCAACCAGCAGCAATTGGGGAATTCAGAACAGTTAGTTAAACGGCTAATGTTGATGGTGGGGGATCTGCTCAACCGCAAGGTAGAGGAGTCTAAGTTAGAGGTGACTTCGGCGATCGCACCGACAATCAATCAAGTAATTGACAATCAAAGCGCACTGGAAGAACAAGTAGTCATAATTGAAGAGAAACTTGCGACTGTTCAGCAGCGTTCCCAGCAGCAGCCGGAAGATATTATCAAACAGTTACTTCCAGTAGTTAGCGATTTGCTCGCCCGCAAAATTAGTGAATTAAAGTTAGAGGTTGTAGAAACACTCGCACCCTCAGTACAGGTAAGAATAGCTTGGGTAGAAATAGAAGAAAAAGTATTGAGCATCGTCGAGCGCAGATTGGCTACCCAAGAGTCGCCAATTCAGACGCCAGAAGAGATTATGGCGGTGCTAATGCCAGCAATCGCGGATTTGTTGAACCGGAAAATTGATGAATCAAAATTAGAGGTAGCAGCAGCGATCGAACCTTTGATTGAATCAGCAATTCTGCAAAGAGAAGTTCCAGGAAAATTGAGCGATGTAGAAAGTAGGCTCAATAATCTTCAGCGCCAGCAAAAATCTCAGCCGGAAGAAATCATGGCAAGGTTGATGCCGTTAATGATTGATTCGCTGAACCGGAAAATCGACGAGACAAAGTTAGAGGTGAGAGAGGCGATCGCACCGGCTGTCGATACTGCTATTCAAAACAGCGGTATAGCAGCACAAATATTGCAAAATGAAAGTAAGATTGTCGAAGTTCAGCAGCAAGTTTTAGGCGAGATCGAAGGGTTGATGGGAAGAATCATGCCCGCGATCTTAGAACTGCTGTCCGGAAGCATTCGGGACGCTAAGCTAGAGATAGAATCTGCGATCGCCCCGGCTGTCGATGCGATCGTTCAGAATAAAAGGATTGAGGAAAGACTCGGGCAGATCGAACAAAAGATTGTGGCGATCGAACACCGGATTTATCAATCGACAGACTTGTTTACAGATTTACTCAAACCTTTGATTGACGAGCTGATGGTTAGCCATCACTCCCAACTAGAAAAATCGGTAATCCAATCTATTTTACCCTTGTTAGATGAAGTGGTAGGTTATAATTACAATCTCAACGGTAAAGTACAAGAACTCGATCGCAAAATAACTGATGCTGAATGGGGAGGCGCTCGGGAAGAAGTAGTGGCCCGAATTAAACTGCTTTTTCCGGGACTGATGATCCAAACAATTAATGAGTGTAAAAAATCATTTGCCGAAACCCTAGCTCCGATCATTGACGAAGTAATTAATACCAAAGCCCGAGAAAACAGGCACTCGATGGGAGTAGCTATATCGCCGGCCCTTCCTGTGGGAATCAGCCACAGCATAAGTGAATCGCCCGATGAAATTGCAATGGCGATCGCGCCGGAAATGGCCTTGGCAATCAAACAGCAAATCGCTCTCAAGCAAGAAGCGATGTCGGATGCGCTCTATCCTATCATCGGCAGCACAATTTTAAAATACATGGCCGAGACGATGCGGGAGATTAATGAAAAACTCGAATCATCTTTAAGTCCTGAGGGAATTAGTCGCAAAATAAAAGCCAAATTGCAGGGAATTTCTGAAGCAGAATTGTTGATGCAAGAAACAACAGCGCTGACTGTTAAAGCTGTATTTTTAATTCACGCACAATCTGGCTTAGTAATTTCAGCAGTGCAGCAGTCTGAACGCGAACAGCTAGAATCAGAGATGGTAGCGGGAATGCTGACTGCTATTCGCTCTTTTGTGAACGATTGCATACTTCAGTCGGGAAATATTGCAGAGATTGATGCTATAGAATACGGTACATCTACGATTGTATTGGAAGTAGCGGGTTCGTGTTATCTAGCAGTAGTGATGCAAGGAGAAATCAGGCAATGGTTTAAGTATAAAATGCGAGCGATATTCAAAAATATTATTCAAGAATACGGGGATAAAATCCAGGCATTTAACGGCGATCCAACCATGGTGCCAGCAGAAGTTAACTTGAACTTGCAAAAGTTAATGAATACAGAGCCTAAAGTTAAATCTCCCAAACTTCCAATTGTACCAATTATTGGTTTGGCAGCGTTAGGTTTAATTGGCGTACCTTGGGGAATTCATCAATACCGCAGCGGCATTGCAGCAACTTTAGAGGCAGATACGAATTTAGCTTTACAATCTGCTCCGGAGTTATCAGTTTATCGCCTCGCGGCAGATGTTAAAGATAAAGTTTTGGAGATTTCGGGACGAGTGCCGAATCAAAAGTTGCGATCGAAAGCGGAAAAAATCGCTCAGCAAGCCGCTCCCAACTTAAGAATTGACAATAAAATTATAGCCGTTGAAGTACCTCCCGATCCGGTTTTAGCGGAAGCCGATGTCAAGCGGACTCTGGCTCTTTTGAATAAATTAGAAAGCATTAATATCTCGGCTCGCTATGCAGAGGGAAAAGTCGCCGTTGCAGGTAGTGTGAGCAAAGCGACAGATGCTCAGAAAATCACTCAAGCTTTTGAGAAAATTCCGGGGGTGAAGTCTGTAACAAATACAGTGGGAATCGGAACTCAACCGCCGTCACCGCCCATAGAAGTTCGCTTTTATTTCGGTGCTGGTTCGGCAATTTTGTCGCCGAAAGATATAGCACAAAAGCTGAGCAAAGTCAAGGAATATATGGAGGAAAATAGCACGACTAATTTGAGGGTAATTGGCTACAGCGATTTTAAAAGCAGTCCTGCGGAAAATCAAAAGTTGGCGCTGGAAAGGGCGACAAATGTGAAGGCTGCTCTGGTTAAAGAAGGGATAAATGGCAATAGGATACAAGTTGCTTCTACTAAGGGTCGTCCTGAAGGTGTGGAGGTAAATCAACCGCTGTGGATGAGCAGGTTGGTAGTATTTGAGGTGGTAAATTAAATTGGGGAATGGGGAATTGGTAATTGGGAATTGGTAATTGGGTAATATCAAATCGGGTTGCACCGTCTTGGGTAGGGGCTGGGCGGGTTTATATAATTTGTCGATATTTATCAAATATATCGGTGAACCCGCCCCTACAAAACTCCATCATATAAAATTCAGAATCAAAGGGATATGATGTAATTTTTAATTGGTAATTTTCCCTAATGACTAATGACGTTGGACGTTCGCTCGGGGGGACAGCACTAATGACTAAGGACTAATGACTAAGGACTAATGACTCTTAATTTAATCGAATTCGCCCGGAGGTAAATGCTTGTATTCGATCGCCCGCCAAGCATACTAACAACCGGCCGCATCCGTCAATCCCGGCGGCTTCTCCGCAGATGGTTTCGGAGGAAAGTTCGATCGCCACATTACAGCCAATCAGCCCGTCGCGGCGGCGCAATTGGGGTAACAGCCGCGTTAAACCCGACTTTTCGGGTGGCTTGTCGGTGGTGGAAAACATATCGGCTAGTTCGAGTAAATAGTGGCGGAGTCGATCGAGCAAACACAATTCATCGGGCACATTACTAGCAATAGAATGCAAGCTTACCGCATTGCCGATATCCCTTGCATCCAATCCCACAGCCGCGAAATCTACGCAGCGGTTGAGCCCAATTCCGACAACCACGCGAGTTTTACCGGAAACCTTGTTAGAAGTGGCTTCACAGAGAATTCCGGCTAATTTTTGCCGATCGATCCAGACATCATTTGGCCATTTGAGGCGCAGCATATCGCGACATTCGGGCACCAAATCCTCGATCGCGAAAATCACGGCCAAACCGACTGCTAAACTGAGTCCGGGCAACAGATTGGGATTGAGGTTGTCGAGGACAAAACTAGCAGTCAAAACACCGGTTGGGGAGTGCCAAGTGCGCCCTTGTTGTCCGCGCCCGTTGGTTTGCTGCTTAGTAAATACTACATCTCCGTGGTGCAGTTGGTCTGCGCGGGCGATCGACCAACTGTTGGTACTCGGACAGGTATCTAAAGTGTGCAGCCACTCTGGGATGTTTTCGGAAGTGCGATTTGTTGATTCGGGCGGAATTAATGACTGTTCAAACAAGGTTTTATGGAAGTAATGTGAATTAACATCGCAGCATCGGACTTCAGTTTTTTCTATTTGGCTGGGAATCGATCGGGACTCAAGTCTCTACTACAAACAAGTTGATTAAGTTCGCAGCATCGGAATTCAGTTTTTTCTATTTTGCCGGGAACTCTTACAAACTTGCAGCGCCAAATTCGTCCCATGTCAACTATCAACAGTCAATTATCAACTATCAACTGTTTGCGCTGCTTGCCCTTGCATTTCCAGCAACTCAGGAACCGTCACAAACCGATATCCCTGCTGTTTCAAACCAGCAATCATCTCCGGTAAAGCCGTAATAGTACGAGATCGATCGCCCCCGCCGTCGTGCATCAACACGATCGCCCCAGGCTTGGCATTCTTCAACACATTCTCCACAAAAGCGGACGGTTGAGCGCGCGGATCGGTATCAGCAGAAGTTACCGACCACATCACCACAGAATAATTCTGCTCCTTAGCATACTTAGCCAAACCATTATTCAACACACCCCCCGGCGGGCGGAAATAAGTAGTCTTAACTCCCGTTGTTTCGTAAATAAGTTTAGCCGTGCGATCGATTTCGCTAGCCGCCGTCGCCGCATCCATCGGATCGTACCAGTGATGCCACGTATGATTGCCGATCGCGTGACCTTCTGCGACAACTCGGCGAGCAATTTCAGGAGAAGCTTCGAGAGATTTACCTATCCAAAAAAATGTTGCTTTAACATCATTTTGCTTAAAAATATCCAGCATTTGTTCAGTTGTTTCTGGCCACGGCCCGTCATCAACTGTTAAAGCAATAACTTTTTGGGAATATTTGATTGTCCCTTCAAAAACAGTTTTTCCCTGAAACTGCTCAGGCGGCACAAAAGTCAAGTTTTTTTCTTTGGATTCCAATACGGTGAGAAGTTCCTCAATTGTACGATCGAGATTAAAGCCTGTTCGATCCTCTCCAACCTCCTTTGCTAGCGGATTTGCGTTTAAGGATCGGTTGAGATTCTGCACCGCAGCGGTTGCGGGGCTGTCGGTTCCCTGTTGGTTTCCCGGTAGCAGCGTACCGATGACAAAGCTAATCGCAGCCGCTGCTAGGGCGATCGCCACAAAACGCCATTTTTTTCTCAGTCTTTGAAACAGATGATTTCCGGTCACTTGAAATTCCTTTCACTCCACACTGCGGATAATGATAATGGGAATTTCAGGGAAAAGAAACCTAATTTTTGATAAATATGTCTCAGCGGGGATTGACAGCGGGATCGAAAGGGCGATCGAAAATAGGCGATCGAAAATAGGCGATCGAAAATGGGCGATCGAAAATGGGCCGACACAGACGAAACCCGGATGGTGCGCGGATTGAAGAAATTAAGGGCGATTTCAATAACCCGATATATTTACCGGGCTAGAAGTTTCTTAAGTCCACGGAGGTGGACATTGTTTGTGTAGCCGCGATTTCTAATCGCCCGGTATATTTGTCGCCCGGCATATCTCTAAAGCCTTGCCGCCAGTAAATTCCGAATAATTGGGATTTTCGCGTCAATTTGCGCTGGAGGTATCTCTGTTTGCACCCAACTCTCGCGCCCTGCAAGTCGATCCACCCACTCCTGCAACTTCGGATACTCATCCAAAGATATGCCAAACATCCCCACAGAAGGCACCGCAGTCCCCGCCACCACTTCCGCCAAAGAAAACTGCTCGCCAGCAAAAAAAGTTCGATCGTCCAGCAAGCCCTCAAAAAACCTCAGCACCGTTAATATCTGTTGCTCTGACTGTGCCACTTTTTCCTCAGTGTCTCCCGGCACACCAAGCATTTGCCGTGTCAATGGAAACATTGCCGGCAACAGTTCATTTAACGTCACCACGGACACCATCCGCACAATTCCCAAGGCTTTCGGCTCCGTCGGTAGCAGCGGGGGCGTCGGATATTTTGCATCTATATAATCCAGAATTGCCAGGGACTCCACCAAAGTTAAATCTCCATCCACCAACACCGGTATGCGGTGAAATGGGTTAATTGCCAGAAAATCCGGTGCAAATTGGTCGCCGTCGAGGTTGAGTTCGATCGCTTCAAACGCCACCTGCTTTTCCAGAAGTGCCACCCACACGCGGCGAGAATTCAGAGAGATCGGATTGTAGTACAGTTTCAGCATCGGATTTACCTCGGACGACACAACCAGTTTAGCAGCCCAATATCTTGATTCTTCGTGGATTTGGGGAGTGGGAGTGTTGGGAAAGGGCGATCGGCACCCCACTCAAAAAAAAGATTTCCCAAAAAAGTTGTATTACCCCCTTGACAGCTTTGTAGTATGTAATGTAGTATAAATGTACAGCAAAGGGGAAAGAGCTTCAAAGCTTTAACCCAAGAGCAATACGAACCTTGAAAACAGAATAGGCAATTAACAATGTCACATACTTTTGAACATTGGGCGGTGTAGACTCCGGCAACCATAGCCCCCTCGGGTTGTAGTACGCGGAATCAACCGCCACCCCGTCCAAACAGAAATCTTGTGGGGCTGTAGCTCAATCGGGAGAGCGTCGCTCACCCGCAGCGAAGGTAGCGGGATCGAAACCCGTCAGCCCCGTCAAGCAATTTTAGATTTGGGATTTGGGATTTGGGATTTGGGATTTGGAATTTGGGATTTTCAATCAAAATTGAAAATCTTAAATTGAAAATAACAGCTTTACTCGCAGGAGCAATCTAACATCTAAAATCTAAAATCAATAGTCCCGTAGGCAAAAGTCAAGCCGTCTGCCCCTCAAGCAGAAGATTGCGAGTGCAAACCTCGTCGGGACTCCCAGGTTAGGTGGCTGAGTGGCTCAAAGCATCGGTCTGCAAAACCGAATTTCGCGGGTTCAAATCCCGCCCTAACCTTTGTTCCCGATCAGAAATTAAAAATTACAGTCCTGCACGCAGAACCTATCTGTAGGGTGTGCAATGCCCACCGCTATAATTAGTGCATAAAACGATTTTTTCGATAAGTCCTGTAATTCAAATTTTCAACTTAAAAAAGGAACAAAGCGACCGTAAAATAGCAGCGTAGCTTAATGGCAAAGCGCCAAGTTTACACCTTGGTCAATGCGGGTTCAAATCCCGCCGCTGCCACCAAAAACAGGATAGTATAATACCAAATTCCGTTGTATTACTTTCTTATTTATTTATTTCTTAGTCCGCCAAGGCGGACATCGTTTGTATAGTCGCGAATTGCATTCGCCCTTTCTTATTTTCTTATTTCTTTGTTTCTTTCTTCGTCCGCCAAGGCGGACATCATTTGTATAGTAGGGAACTGCATTAGCCCTTTCTTCATTTGTATAGTAGGGAATTGCATTAGCCCTTTCTCAGTTCCTGTGCCAAATTTTTAGTGCTGTAGGCAAATGGTTTAAGCCGCTTGGTTTTCACCCAAGTGATTGCGGGTTCAACTCCCGTCAGCACTTTGTGTGGGTCGTTGGCAGAATGGTTTTGCAGCCGCCTTTTAAGCGGATGGATCGAGGTTCAATTCCTCGGCGACCTACCAAATTTTCAACCTTGGGTCGGCCCTCCTATTGGTGTGGGTAGCTGTCTGTAAAACAGTAGCTTAAAGCGTTGCTGGTTCAATTCCAGCCCGACCCATTCGCAACTGTATTTAATATGCAGTTGCGCTCGAGAGAATGTGTTGTAATCGGACAACATCTCAGTATGCAAAACTGAAGATTTGGGGGTTCAAATCCCTCCGTTCTCGCCAAGGAGAAGTGGCCGAGAGGCTTAGGGCGCTTTCCTGCTAAGAAAGAGCGGTTTAACAACCGTCGTGGGTTCAAATCCCACCTTCTCCGTTTTCCCCCGATAGCTCAGTTGGTAGAGTGCTTGTGTGAAGAACAAGAGGCCGTCAGTTCGATACTGACTTGGGGGATTCGTTGCCTCATAGCTCAATGGTAGAGCTGCACGCTGTTAACGTGATGGTTGTAGGTTCGAGTCCTACTGAGGCAGCCATTTTACAAACAGTCTTGGACGCATTAATAAGGTCATGACTTACGCACTCCCGAAAAAGAAACCGGGTTTTTACCTAATCTGCGGACTACAGCGAAAGTTTTCCCAAAAAACCCGGTTTCTGGCCACCCGTGCGTAAGTCCTTCACATATTTATGTCATTGCGAAGAACGAAGCAATCGCAGTATTTATCAGTAGCGCGTCCAAGCATTGTTTGCGTAATTCCTGTTAAATTGCCGAGGGGACGAAAGGCAAGTCGCATCGCTCTGAACGATGAGGTTGCAGGTTCAAAGCCTACCCAGGCATTTAATCATTGGGATGTCGCCTAATTGGTATGGCACCGCTCTTTGAAAGCGGCAAAATGCAGGTTCGATCCCTGCCGTCCCAGTTCTGCTTTTGCCAAAGCAGATTAATTATGCTCCTGTAGCCCAATTGGCAGAGGCAGCAAGCTCAAACCTTGTATGTTGCTGGTTCAAATCCAGTCAGGAGTACCAACTTTCATTCCTAAGTTTCTACTTGCTCTTGTGGCGGAATTGGCAGACGCGGCAGACTTAAAATCTGTTCTATTTTGATTGTGAGTTCGAGTCTCACCAGGAGCATGAACGGGATGTGGCGCAACTTGGTAGCGCGGCGGCTTTGGGAGCCGAAGGTTGCAGGTTCAAATCCTGCTATCCCGACTTTACCCCTGTGATGTAATTGGAAAACATCACTCGCTCAGAACGAGTGTTTTTGCAGGTTCAAATCCTGTCAGGGGTACTTGGCTAACAGCCAATTTCTGTTATTTGCTCTCGTGGCGAAACGGCAGACGCGCTAGTTCGAGAAGCTAGTTTTCTACAGGTTCAAATCCTGTCGGGAGCATGAATTTTTCATAAATATTGGAGGAACTTACAGTGTCCAGGAAAAAAGATTAGCTCAGACTTACACCTAGGGCCAGAAACCGGGTTTTTTACGAAAATCCTTGGCACTTACCCACAAATTAGGTAAAAAACCCGGTTTCTTGAGTCGGAGTGTGTAAGTCCTGTTAACTAAACAAAATTGCCCTTGTAGCCCAATTGGAAGAGGTGCCTCGCTTAGAACGAGGAGGTTGCTGGTTCGAGGCCAGCCAGGGGTATTTGGTGATATCGCGGGTGAAGTAGCCTGGGTAGGCTTGGAGGTCTCATAAGCCTCTTTATAGCAGGTTCAACTCCTGCCCCCGCCACCAATATTGCAGGTGTGATGTAATTGGCAACATGAGGCTCTTGTAAAGCTTTTATGCGAGTTCAAATCTCGCCACCTGCTGGTCCTAAAGTTAAGAAGGAGTCTATCTAATTGTGCTAACTTTTCAAGAGAAGTTACAGCCATAATTTTTACCAGCAAATCCGAGTAAAAAGCATGAAAAGAATTGCGATCGCCCAAAACACCCTAAAAATTCTCGAAGATGGTTGCTACTTGTCCCCGGAAGGGAAGCAGGTTAAGATAGATCGCCAATTAGCATCATGTATTGCGGGGACGGCATACTACGAACCCGATGCCCTGTCAGCGATTCAGGAAAACGTTCTCTCAGGTACTCCCCAATTCTCGAACACCGAATTTATGGTGAGGAATGAGACAACGCTCATGGGGGCCGAGCGTATAGGGCGATCGCACAAATTTGAAAAAATTGGAGTCCTAAATTTCGCTTCTGCTAAAAATCCGGGTGGTGGATTCATCAAAGGCGCCCAAGCACAAGAAGAGAGCTTAGCACGCAGTTCTGCACTGTACAAAAGCCTTTTAAAATGTCCCAAATACTACGAGTACCACCGCTCTCATAAATCGCTGCTTTACTCAGATAGACTGATCTACTCTCCCGGCTGTTCAGTATTCCGCAAAGATGATGGAACTTTGCTTGAGGAACCTTATCTTGTTGATTTCATCACGAGTTGTGCTCCGAATGCTGGTCAGATTTTGAGACAAGAGTCAGAAAGTACGGGAAAAATCCGCGAAACTCTGTACGGACGCGGTGCAAAATTGTTAGCTTTAGCTGTTAACAAAAATTGCGACGCGCTAGTTTTAGGTGCTTGGGGATGTGGTGTATTTAGAAACGATCCATCTATGGTAGCTCAGATGTTTGCAGACTTTTTATTGCCAAACAGTCAATTTTGGGGCCGATTCAAAAGCGTACTATTTTCTGTACTCGACTCTAGCGACGAAGGAAAGATATTTGCAGAATTTGACAGTCGATTTTCCTCAAATTAATGAAGATTTTTAATGAGGAGGAGCCGTCTATAAAAGCAGTTTTACATTTTCGATCGCGCGGATATGGTGTAACGGTAGCATTCGAGTCTTCCAAACTCTAGGCACGAGTTCGAGCCTCGTTATCCGCTTGGCTAATTAAACTGTTGACAGTTGACAGTTGACAGTTGACAGGTTTTATAACTGTTGACAATTGACTGTTGCGTGTAAGCTAAAATATCAAATTTGTTTGCGGGTGTGATGTAAAGGTTAGCATCTGAGTATGCCATTCTCAGCGCATGGGTTCGAGTCCCATCATCCGCTTTTGTAGTCCTGTACAAGCAAGGGCGGGGTAATCTCCTGCCAGGACTACCAATTTAGGGGAGTGTAGCTCAATGGATAGAGTACCGCGCTTCGGACGCGGAGGTTGTGGGTTCGAGTCCTACCACTCTCGTTGTTTTTGATTTAATTTAAGGAGGTTGATTCCATTGAATGGTTAATTTTTTATATTGCAAAACTTACGTATTGGAGCAAAGAAACCGGGTTTTTTACCTAATCTGTTGGCTTCGAGGGAAGATTTTTGGAAAAAAACCCGGTTTCTGACTGCTGGTGCGTAAGTTTTATATTAAACGCGATCGCACTTTTGCGTGTCCCAATCTTTGGAGCCTACATACTTTAGTACGAGAGGAAAGGTAACGCTGTCAAAAACGGCGGGCGTTTGCGAACGGGGAGTGCAATGAACCCGATAGGTAGGCTTAGAAGTAGCCATCCTTTAAAGAGTGTGTAGTAACTCATCGGCGGAGTCCCTCTAGTAACTGAGAAAACGCAATGCTCCGATAACTCGCACGCAAAGTGCGATCGCACTATTTCACCTGAATTTATTTGGTTCGTAGTGGGGACTTTAGTCCTCGGAATTTGCGGGATCAATCCCTCACTACAAACTGTAAAGTTGGTTCGTAGTGCGGACTTTAGTTCTCTGAATTTGCGGAATAATCCCTCACTACAAACCATCTCAATTTCACCTAGAAATTAACTGAAAAATCAAGGAGTTTCCCATGCCTGTAATTGCTATGGAAGTCAAAACCGCACAAAATCATCCGAATGCTGATGCGCTGCGTGTCTATAGTTTTGCAGCTCCGGCGTGGGAATCCGTGCAAATAGTTGCCAACTCAGAAAATATTTACGATGTTGGCGATATTGTTGCCGTAGCTCTAACTGATTCCGTGCTGAAAGATGGCACCAAAATTCTACCTGTAAAACTGCGAGGCGTTTATTCTTTTGGCATGGCTCTCGCTAAGGTTGAGGAACCAATCGGCACTGATTTGTCGGCTATTTATTGTCAGGAAACTGTGGCTCGATCGGCCGTAATTCAAACATGGCCGAGCATCGAATTGCTGTACAATCTCCGCCGCAGTTTAGAATTGCTTGGGGAAGCTCCGAAGATAACTTATCGAGCTAAAATTAAACTCGACGGTACTAATGGCGGGATTCAAATCTTTACAGACGGTCAAGTTGCTGTCCAAAGCCGATCGCAAATAATCTCCCCAGAAAACGACAATCTCGGCTTTGCTAATTGGGTAAATCAAAACATCAGTTTTTTCGCTAATTTGGCAAGTTCCGAACACGTTACTATTTTTGGGGAATGGTGCGGTAAAGGCATTCAAAAACGCACGGCTGTATCTGAGGTCGATCGCAAAATCTTCGCAGTTTTTGCAGTGCAATTCGGCGGCATAGATGGAAAAGTTGCAAAACTGGAAATTCGCCCCGACAAAATCACCGAGTTTTTGCCAAAAAATCCCGATATTTTCGTCTTGCCTTTTTATGGAGAACCGTTTGTTTTGGATTTTGGCGATCGCGAGCAACTAGCATCAGTTGTTGATACCATCAATCAAGCGGTTGATACTGTAGAAAAAGTCGATCCTTGGGTGAAAGAAACTTTTGGCATCGAAGGAATTGGCGAAGGATTGGTTTTGTTTCCCGAAAGCGGCGAACTTGCAGAAAGGCTGTCCTATGCGGAACTGTTGTTCAAAGCTAAAGGTGAAAAACACCAAGCAGTGAAAACAAAACTACCAGTGCAAATTGACCCGGAAGTTGCTCAAAGTATTGACGATTTTGTGAATCTTTTTGTAACGCCAGCTCGTTTGGAACAAGGAGTGACAGCAGTTAGGTGCGAGGGGTTTGAAATGGCAAAAATCGGAACTTTTTTGCAATGGTTTGTGGCTGACGTACAAAAAGAAAGTGTTGCCGAATTAGAGGCGGCTCAACTTTCTTGGAAAGAGGTCAACAAAGCTGTGATGAATTCTGCTAAGAAATGGTATCAGGAAAAAGCTAAATCTTTGTAGATACAGCAGATTTCATGTTTGTAGGAACGCGGCATTACCTTTCGTAGGGTCAACTTAATCAAATGCTATACGGATATCGTTTGTGAGTCCGACAGACCGACAGGGAATCAATTCCCTGTCTCATAGCAAAAGTCCTCTCAAAGAGGACTGAAATCGAGAGCATTTTTAGTTACTTTGTTTGACAAGTATCCTACTTTCAATAATTGTACCTTACAGTCGGTTTTAACCGACTTTCGCTATGAGGCAGGGGTTTGAACCCCTGCCGGACTGTGGGTTTGACCTTAAATTGACACAACGAAATGCAATGCCGTGTTCCTACAAACCCGGTTTCTGATACTCGTGCGTAAGTCCTATTAACAAAGAATTCGGGAGCGTAACTCAACTGGAAAGAGTGTCGAGCTTCTACCTCGAATGTTGTGGGTTCGAGTCCTACCGCTCCTGTTAAATGGGTTCGTAGCTTAATTGGAAAAGCATCTAACTGGCTGTTAGAAAGATATCGGTTCGAGTCCGATCGCAATCCACCAACTTTGGGTCTGTAGCTTAATTGGAAAAGCGCCTAGTTCGCAACTAGGAAAATGTCGGTTCGATTCTGACCAGTATCCACCAAAAAAGGGGTCATAGCTCAATTGGTAGAGCGCTTGCCTTGCACGCAAGAGGTTAGGAGTTCGATCCTCCTTGATTCCATGCGGTGTCTGAAGTCGAAGCGGTCGAGACGCTAGCCCGTGAAGCTAGTTATTAGCGGGTTCGAGTCCCGTCGGATACCCCTTGAAAGTGATGTTAATTTAGCTTAGCATTACACCCACAATCCGGCAGGGGTTTAAACCCCTGCCTCATAGCGAAAGTCGTCTGAAGACGACTCATGAGTTCTTCAGTCCTCTTTCAGAGGACTTGCGCTATGAGACAGGGAATTAATTCCCTGTCGGACGGCAACGCAGCGCGTATTTGTTGACAACAATGCCTTGGAAGATGCCGCTAAATGGTTGGCAACTGGCCTCGAAAACCAGGGTACAGGCAACTGTAAAGGTTCGACTCCTTCATCTTCCTTTTAATATCAAATCCGGTTAATTGTACCGATATATTGTAGGGACACAGCACTGCTATGTCCTTACCAATGCGGTGATATTTTGCAGGGATTTGATCTCACCACCGGAATCCGAGAAGCGAGGAACTGTGCTGATAACGCAGAGGTAGAAGGGGCAGTACCTTCCCGGTGGATTTCTTATGGTTTAGCCATAGGAATCATGGATATTTTGCATCATGGAAGATGCCGCTAAATGGTCAGCAACTTGTCTTGAAAACAAGGGTACAGGTAACACCTGTAAGGGTTCGATTCCTTCATCTTCCTTAATGAAATATTCTGGGATTTGGCAAAGAGATTTGCTATCCTATAGCAATAAAAACTTTGGGGAGGTCGCCTAAATGGAATGGCACCGTAAAAACTAGGTAAAGCGGCTCTCAAAAGGACGATCGCGTTTGTTGAGTAGGGTAAAAAGTTGCTTCGCGACGTTCCCTGAAACTGCAAACTGGCAGCGGGTTGCAGATGCACTGAAAGGAATTAACAGTCCGAGATGGGGGCAGTTCCCGTCTGCTTGCGGGCAGTAAGGAAGCGCGTTTCCTGAAAGTTGCTGTCGATCGATGCGGGTTCGAGTCCCCTCCTCTCCATTCAAGGTTCAAAAGCGAGGAATTTCAACCCGCGCTCTAACAGTTAAAGCATACATACCCGGCAGTTAACCGACTAAAATCAATGCTTTGCGGACTTGCACGGGTTGAATTTCAGAACCTCAGTTGACGTTGAGGTTTAGATCGCGATCGCCACTGCCGATCGGGCGCAGTCTGGTCATCAACTGCTTCAGCAAGAAGCCATTGCTGTTCCACGCGGTATAAGTAGTAGCCCCTTGTCCCTTTAAGCACAAGGTTTGTCGGGCTTTGTTGTGGCAGATAGTTGCCAGCAGGCTAACGACAGCCACTAAGCCGAGTTCATCGACAAGGGCTTCGAGTTCATCTTGGGTCACAAACGCACCTCCAGGGTTGACCATTCCTGGAATATACCATATAGTACCTTTAGAGGGTACTTGTAGTATGCTATTAGTTACTTAAACTCGGGTTCGTCCACGAGGTTGTATTCCTTGACGGCCGCCATGACTAGCAGAGTGGACATAGGAACTCCTGTCTGCTGGGAGATTTTTCTCAGTTTTTCGTGCAAACTCTTGGGAACTGTGACTTTAATCACAGCAGTCTCTTCTTTGTCAGCCATTTCAAGCAGTCATATTTAGTTGAAACCAGCTTATCTTCTTTCGGAGTATCGATCGCGCCTTAATGCAATTGTCTGTAGGGATGCGGGCGATCGCGCACTTTAAAAGCGCTACTGCTAGGATGGTTTCAGTCTCGATCGTTCCCAAAACTTCTTAAAAAACAATCTTAAATATGAGAAAACTAATATATTACGTGGCTTGCACCGTTGACGGGTTTATTGCTCGCGAAGATGGCTCCTTTGATTGTTTTCCGATGTCAGGAGAGCATTTCGCCGATTTGTTCGATCGCTTTCCCGAAACCATTCCGGCTCACCTTCACGAAGCGCTGGGAATTAATTTTTTAGGAAACAAGCAATTTGATGCTGTTTTGATGGGACGCAAAACCTATGAAGTCGGGCTAAATGTCGGTTTGACTAATCCTTATCCCAGCTTGAAACAGTATGTCTTTTCGCGCAGTATGCCAGCCAGCCCCGATGGGAATGTTGCACTGGTTTCGGAAAATGCTGTGGAATTGGTTCAGGAATTGAAGCAGGAAACGGGTAAAGATATCTGGCTGTGCGGTGGCGGTGAGTTAGCGGCAACGGTTGTTTCAGAGATTGACGAGATGATTGTCAAGTTGAATCCGGTAGTCATTGGGGCGGGCATTCCGATGTTTGCCAGGGCGATCGCACCGACGAATCTGGAATTGGTCGATCGCAAAATCTACAGCAACGGTTTCATGCTGCTGCACTATCGATTGCAGAAATGAGGTGTTTTGGCGATCGGAGCGAATAGCATCAATAAAAAATTTGAGTTTACCAATCATTCAACAGACAATAATTGATAGCTCAAACGCAGATGTCAGGCAGATATACACAGATAAACGCAGATAATTTCAAGAGAGTTTGCAACTGTTGAAAGAGTTATAATATAGAAACGATGAGCATTCAGATTCTCAAATTTGAATTGATTCAGTGGATTTTGTTATTGAATAATGTTCAAGTTTTAAACGAAATCCAAGAACTGAAAGAAAAGTCACCACAACCAACTGCTGTCACCAATTCCCGTCAATTTGGCTGTGGTAAAGGAATTTTTAGTGACGTTGCAGATGATTTTGATGAAACACCTCCTGGTTTTGAAGAATATATCATGTAAAGTTGTTGCGATCGGAATCTATCTGCGTTACTCCGCGTTCATCTGCGGTTAAAAATAAAAAATATTGAGGTAAAATTTATGAAGAATTTAAAACCATTCGACTATTATCTGGTACTTGACCTAGAAGCAACTTGCTGCGACAAAGGCTCGATCGCGCCAAACAATATGGAAATCATCGAAATAGGAGCAGTTATGGTAGAGTCCAAAACGCTAACAATCCTTGATGAATTTCAAACTTTCGTCAAACCAAGGCGCAATCCCATATTAACAGAATTCTGCAAGTCGCTAACATCGATCGCCCAAACAGAAGTCGATCGGGCTCCAACCTACCCAGAAGCAAGCGCTATGCTGAAAAATTGGCTGTCTGGTTATTCAAACGGTGTATTTGGTTCCTGGGGAGACTACGATCGCAAACAATTTAAAAAGGATAGCAACTTTCATCAACTTCCTTTTCCCATTGCTTATCCCCATATCAATCTTAAACAATTGTTTACAGAAACCCAAGGCTTGCCAAAAAGGTACGGCATGGAAACAGCCTTAGAACTTGCGGCTTTACCCCTAGAAGGAACCCATCATCGAGGCATTGACGATGCTAGAAACATCGCTAAATTGTTGCCCTATATTCTAGGTCAAAAAAACCTTACTTAATTCTAGGTTCGTAGTGAGGACTTTAGTCCTTATTCTAGGTTCGCAGTGAGGAATTTAGTCCTTATTCTAGGTTCGTAGTATCGTACCGTCGGTGCGGGCGTCGTTTCCAAGATTCAGCGATAGCATTTTGCTGAATTGATAAGTAGCAGAAAAGCCAATTGCCCGAATGGTAATTGGCTTTTCTGTTTGCTTGTTTGTAAAGGTGCTGTTGTAAGATAGTTAGTGGGGCGATCGCCAGTCAATAGAAATAACGTTCGTGCCTGCACAACACAGTTGCATTCAAAAAACGCATGATGCTACAATACGTACATGAATTTTGAGTGGGATGAAAACAAAGCAGCGAGAAATCTGTCAAAGCACGGAGTCTCATTTGAAGAGGCAAAAACTGTTTTTGACGATCCGCTATATGTCGATTTCTACGATCCAGACCATTCTGATGAGGAAGATCGATATATTATTGTAGGAGAATCGCGCCGAGGCCGTTTATTAATAGTGTCTTATACGGAAAGGGGCAAGACAATTCGTTTAATTAGCGCCAGAGAAGTAACTAGAAAAGAGCGAGAAGTTTATGAAGAAGGCTGAAACAGATATGGAAGACGAACTGCGATCGGAATACGATCTGAAGAGCTTGCGAGTGAGAAAGGTAGGCAACGCACGCAAGAGTTTTGACGGGCTGACAGTTCATCTGGAACCTGATGTTGCAGAAATGTTTCCCGATTCTGAAGCAGTGAATGAAGCTCTACGGTTTTTGATGAGAGTTATGAAAGACAATAAGTATCCTCTCGGCAATATGAGAGGCGATGGCTAGAATTTAGTGAAGTCGATCGCGATCGAGCAAAATATGCGTTTTGCCATCCGCGAAGGCGATCGTACTGTCGGTGCTGGTGTCGTCTATCAAATTTTGAAGTAGGCACAAGGGCGATCGACAATCAAGCTAGTAAAAAGTTAAACTTTCGGCAATAAACCTAGTTTATTGCCTAGCGTCAGCAGGTAAGTTGATAAAAGTAAGTAAACATTCGATTATAAAATCATGTCTTTGACTATAGTTGTAACCTGTTGGTTTATATTTTAAACATTAGAATTAATATTGTTTTTTAATTTTTATAGAAATAGATATGCCGATTTTTTATACCAAATATTAAAAATCGGTGTTAGTTTTTTATTTATAGTGCTATGTATATTTTCACTACTAACTTCACATCTGTCGGACAATGTTGATAGAAGAATGCTGATAAAAATAGCACTATTAGTAACTGTAATAAGCTGGTTTATATTTGAATCAATAATTTTTTATAAACTTAAAATTTAGAGAGAGAGACATACTGTTTTCCGCTCTCAGATCGTAAAAATTGGTGATATCTTTTTATGGATATTGCTTGGCATTTTTTTAACACTAATTTTACCTAATTCAGTTAATAGTTATAAAATATTTTTTATAATAATAGCTACAGCTCTGTTAGTTCGCTGGGTTACATTGGAAGTAATAATTATTTATAAACTCTATAGACATAGAGATGCTAGCTTGCGAACCCAAATATTAGAATTTAGTTTTAGCTGTTTATTTATACTACTATGTATATTTTATTTGCCAAATCTTTATTTACCGAAAGAAGACTGGCTACCTAGCCTATCGCCATCTGCACAATCAGAAATTTCCAAGATTTTTGAAATCCTTCCCAAAGGATTATTTGTATATTCGTGTTCCAAAGAAATGACTGTAGGTATAGCTGAAAATTGTACGGCCCGTATTGCCAATGATAAATATTTATCAAATTTTAGAAAGGCTATAAATAAGGGACTAAATTTCCAAAATATTGAAGAGATTAAACTTCAATATGTCAGTTCTAGAATGAGTGTGACGTTAACAGGTGAAAGTTTTGCTATAAAACTAAAAGGAAATGGAGAAGAGCAAGTAATAGAAGATAAATCTTTCAGTAGCTGGCAATGGGATGTAACCCCAAGAGAAGCAGGAATGCAAAAACTGGATTTTGTTGTCTCTGTTATACTTGATGTTCCGGGCTACGAAAAATTGCCACCCAAGCGTTTTGAAGCAAACACAATTCAAGTTAGTGTTAAAGTAAATCCATCTTTTTCTATAAAAAATTTTATAGAAAAAGAATGGAAATACTTGACAGCAATAATAGTTGTTGTGCTAGTATATTTTACAGTAATTGGGTTTATCACTAAAAAAAGAGATGCAATTATGGTTAACAAAGGGGATACATACAACGGAGATACATACAATATTAGCGGTCAGGCTGCGGGCGTTGGTAAATATGCTAGCTCTCATAAAAATACTTTTGTACAATCTGAGCAAAAGGTGACTCTTGCCGAAGCTGCTGCCGAAATCCAAAAACTCCTCAAGCAGTTGGAGATAGACAATCCCACTGCTACCAAAGATGAAAAAATTGCTTATGTCAACGATGCAACAAATCCAAATATTAAAAAACGGGCAATCGCAGCCTTAAAAGCAGGTGGGGAAACCGCGATAGAAGAGTTTTTAGCCAACCCCTATGTCAACGTTGGTAAAGCTATAATTAAAGGCTGGATTCAAGCGGAATAGGTTACTCTTTAATGAGACCTAACAAGTTCAAAGCTCGAATCCGGAATAATTATACCGCTGGCATTTCCCGATAGTCGGGTATCGGTTGAGAGACTTTTGGTTTGAGTAAGGTCGATCGCTCACGATCGCGAAATCGCCCCCGATCGCACTTTTTGCAGTTCCGGCAATTTGAAAGGCAAAACAATATCTGCTTGAGGAATTCCCGCCGCCATCAACTCGTAAGCAACTCCATCTTCCGTACCGTCGTGTTCGATCCACAGCTTATTGTCGATAATTTCAATGTGGATCAGATTTCCGTAAATGCGATGACCGTTTTGCCAACCTGTTTCGACTAACAAATAGCGATCGCGCTTTTCCTCTAATACTAATTTGACTTCAGCTAGGTCGTCATTACCGAGAAAATCGATATATTCTTGGAGGATTTTTTCAACTGTGTCGCGATATTGAAGGTTTAATGAATCCATTGCGCGATCGCCTCCTCTGTAGGATCGAAGGTAACTAAACGAATGATATCATCAGTAGCTTGCGGGTTCTTGGCTCTTGTCGGTCGCCCTTACACAAAAACTCCCTCAGGGCGATCGCCACAAATATTTACAAAAATAGTTGATATTTTAGAACAGTTGTGTTATAGTAGCTTAGATGCGGGAGTATAGCTCAGTTGGTTAGAGCAGGTGACTCTTAATCTCAAGGTCGAAGGTTCAAGTCCTTCTACTCCCATCCTCCAACCACACAGTACAATGCCACTACCAGCAAGCTGTGGTGATATCGTCAATCTTAAAAAATTGGAAAGAATATTTGTGTCATTGAGCTTGTACAATAATTTTCATGAACATCCAGCAATTTGTTAACAATTCCCTCGGACAATGGCGATCGCAGCGCAGCGCCCATCACTTGACATTCCGACACTTTGAAGCGATCGAGTCAGTCATTGATATCGTTGCACTCTCACCCGATGATGCTGCCGTAATCGACCTCTGCAAATCCTACAACATCGACCCAGCCCAAGCAGTAAACCCCTTTCACATGGCATGGGAAGGCCAGTCAGATTGGGATGAAAACGCTGAAATGAAAGGCAGTTGTATCCTCGTACCAATCCCAGATCCCACAGTCCCCAATCGCGGTAAATTACTGCGAGACCAAGGATATGCCGAAACCATTCCCGCCGCCGCAGACTATCACATCACAGACGATGGCACCTTTGTCCTCCTGACAAGCTACGATAACGCCGCCGCCGAAGAAAAAATTTGGTTTGCCAATCCCAACCTGCGCTTTCGTGTTTCCCTGATCAAAACCAGCAAAGGAAGTGGAGTTGTCACTGCATCATTTTCTTCAGAAATTCGATCGCTCTCTGCGAAATAATACCAATCATCAAAAATCATGCAACATTATTTGTAGGGTGCGGATCCACAAACAATCCCTAATTTTAATCGACAATATCGCGGCGACGCACCTTACCTAAACAGTCGTTCAAACAAGCCGAACACTGATTTTATAGCAACACTTTGGATGTATAAAAAATAAATAACAGCTTATGAATTCAGTAAAAACCAATGATTTAATCACTCTCGCTCAGTGGATGGCAGGGGATTTCAGCAACTACAAACAATCCTTTGAAAAGCCCCAACAATTTGCCCACATTCATATCTTCTTCCGGCCCTTACCCTGGGAATTTTTCAATGCCATTGGATTTTACTCCGAACAGGTTTACGACCACGATCTGTGGACTCCCTACCGTCAAGGAGTCCACAAATTAATAGACCAAGGAGAACAAATTTATATTGAAAATTATAGTCTCAACGATCCAGTACAGTACGCCGGAGCAGCACGGGAATTAAGCATTCTCAAGACAATTAAACCAGATTGCATTCAACGGCGCTACAATTGCTCTATGGTTTTCAAACGAGAAGGAGAAATGTTTCGCGGTAGTGTAGAGCCAGGAAACCAGTGTCTCATCGAAAAAAAAGGTTGTTCAACCTACCTCATCAGCGACGTAGAAATTACCGAAACAACCTGGAGCAGTCTCGATCGCGGTATGGACGTAAACACTCACCAACAGATTTGGGGCTCGGATAATGGCTCTTTGTGGTTTGAAAAGCGCCAAAGTTTTGCCGGAGAGCTACCGCCTCTCTAAATTTTACCGCCGACGAATTTCCTGGCGAGCGCAGCACATACTACAACCACACTTATTGTCCTAAAAAACTCCTGTGTAAAAAAAACACTCCTGTAGTACGTGAAACAGCAACTTTGCAGCCAATGTTACATTATGTAAAGTTTTCTAATATAACATCCAATTATGGTAAATTTTCACATAACACAATAGTGGAGATTTTTTAAATGGTTTTTGGACCTGCATCTCGACTTGGAGTCAGTTTATTTGAAGAAACACCCTGTTTAGAACTGATTCCAGGACGTTCACAAGAAGAAGTAGAAACCATTATTCGTGCCGTCTACCGGCAAGTTTTGGGTAATGCTTACGTCATGGAAAGCGAACGGGCAACAATTCCTGAATCGCAATTCAAAAGCGGTGCATTGAGTGTACGCGAATTTGTCCGCGCTCTGGCAAAATCCGATGCTTACCGTTCTCGCTTTTTCGATACTTGTCCTCGCTATCGGTTTCTTGAACTCAATTTCAAACATCTTCTCGGTCGCACTCCCGATGGCCTAGAAGAAATGAGAGCCCACAGCACAATTTTAGATACCCAAGGCTACGAGGCAGATATTGATTCTTACCTCGACAGCGATGAATACCAAAACGCCTACGGCGAAAATATCGTTCCCTACTACCGAGGCTACAAAACCCAACCAGGACAAAACATGGTTGGGTTTACTCATATGTTTGCTCTCTTGCGCGGTGCTTCCAGCAGCGATTTCAAAGGAAGTCTGTCTGGAAAATCCCCTGTTTTGAACAAATACGTGATTCAAGAAACCCCTGTAGCAATCATTCCTCCTTCCGGCGGTTCAGTTGGGGATGGTTGGTCATTTCCCGATAGACAGCGCGGTGCTAAAAGTGTTTACAACGTGGGTTCGGGTGACGAGGGTAAGGTGTTCCGTATCGAAGTCACTGGCTATCGCACCTCTGCTAAAAATCGGGTTCAAAAAATTCGGCAGAGCAACCAAGTTTATGTAGTGCCGTTTTCCCGACTTTCCCAAGAATATCAACGCATCCACAAACAAGGCGGCGTGATTGCCAGCATCACTGCTGTCAACTAGAAACCGTTTAAACTTCTAGCTTCACGACTTGGGGAATCACCTCCCTGAGCGTGTTGGTCTGCAATCGTTAATTCCCAGTTTTGAAACGTTATTTAATCTTAGGAGAAACTCAATGAGCGTGGTTTTAGATGCGCCAGTAGAACTTTGGTCTGCTAGCAGTTCGGATGATACACAGGCCGTAATTCGGGCAGTTTACAAGCAAGTGTTGGGGAATCCCCACGTGATGGAAAGCGAACGCCTGACTGTGGCAGAATCGCAGTTGTGCGATGGTGCGATAACGGTACGGGAATTTGTCCGCGCTGTCGCAAAATCTGACTTCTATCGCAGTCGGTATTTTGAATCCTGCGCGCCCTACCGCTTTGTCGAGCTAAACTTTAAACATTTGTTAGGTCGCGCTCCCTTAGACCAAGCAGAACTTTCCGAGCATATTCGCACCTGTATCGAAAAAGGCTACGATGCAGAAATTGACTCGTACCTCGACAGTCAAGAGTATCAGGACAAATTTGGCGAAAATACAGTCCCTTATTATCAAGGGGCAAAAAGTCAACTCGGACAAAAGCAAGTTGGCTACAATCGCACCCTTTCCCTGTATCAAGGTTATGCAGGAGTTGACAGTGCTTTTACCGCTTCTCGCTTAGTTGACTTCGTAGCTGGTAATAGTGGTAACAAAATTACTTTACCAAGCACAGGCGGTCGCATTAGTGCTGCCAAAGATGCCACTGAAAAAATGTTCAAGATTTCAGTCAAGGGAGCTAAATTTGATAGCCCTCGCCGAGTGAGCAACACTGAATATCTTGTCTCTGGTGCGAAGATGACTCCGCAAATTCAGCGCATCCATCGCGCTGGCGGAAAAATTGTCAGTATCACCGAAGTTGCTTGAGCCATAGAGGGATGACGCGAGCCTGAGTTGGGGATAACCAGAAACTTTCTTGGGTTCCCCTTCATGAGCTGAGCTAGATTCTTCTATCGTTTTTTTAGATTGAGGTTTCGTATCTTAATATTGTCTGTAGAGCGAGTTTCTTATTCGCTCTTTTTTTTGTTAAAAAAAGCCAAAAACTTGATTTATGGAAGAATGCCTTACTTATAGGAGTTTGAATGGGCAATTACCAACCAGTGATATCAATTCCGTCAGCATCGTCCTGTATTCATCTCTCTCTTCTCGGACTCTGCGTCAAGAGCGTTCTAGAAGAGTTAAATCATTCCGATACAACCGGAATTGATATGATGCTTTATCAAGGGAAAGAAAGTTTGCATACACCTTATCATGAACTGCGACAATATTGGTTAAAATATGGAAGTTTTCAGACTCGATTTGATGAGAGAGTTTAAAGAAACGAGGTTCACGGTCAAAAAAAGATTTCGGTGCTAAGATAATTTTGGTAAGTTGCACAAAGTTAACCTGTTGTTTAAAGTAAGGAAAAGTCCTGCTCTGTTGCGGTTATGGATATTCACGAAATCGAAGCGTCTCTAGAAAATTCTGATTTTCAATATCGACTGAAGGCGATCGCAGCTCTGAAAGATTATACACCAGAGATTGCCGTTCCCTTGCTAAAAGCTCGACTCAACGACCCAGAATTTTTAGTCCGTACCTTTGTCAGCAGGGGATTTGGACAACAGCAAACCGCCGAATCTTTCGCCGCCTTGCTGCAAATCATGAAACTTGATAACACTCCCAATGTGCGCGCCGAAGCGGCAAATTCCCTGTCGCTCTTCGGTAGGTGCGCTGCGTCTCATTTAGTGCTGACTTTTGTTCAAGACGATCACTGGCTGGTGCGCCGCAGCATTCTGGGGGCGCTGGTGGATATGCAGTGCTACAACGAACTGTTTGAGGTGTGCGTGGAAGCCTTGGCTGGGGAAGATATGACCACCCAGGAAGCGGCTGTGGACGCGCTCGGTGCTTTAGCCGGAAGCAGTCAGGAAGCAGCGGCACTTGCTCGGTTGTTGGGGCTGGCTGGTTCTGAATATGAAGGGATTCGCCAGCACGCTGCATCTGCTTTGAAGCATTTTGATGCTCCTGAAGCGAAGCAGGCGTTGAGTCAACTGCGGCAAGACTCCCACCATCGAGTGGTTGGTGCGGCTTTGGAAAATTTGCTGGAGAACAGTTAAGAATAAGAATATTTTATTTAGTCCTCACCTGGTTGGGCAATATTAGGAAAGTCAGCTCGCACCTTTTCCCTGACATTAGCAATCAGATTAGGAGCTTGCTCTGGGAGTAATCTCGCTACTCCTAACATTTATAAAAAGTGTTGCTACAAAATAGTGTGGGTTTTTTTTCCTGTGCTTTGTTTGTCAGGGAGGAATCTGTGGGATTATCGATGTTTGTGCAAGGATTTTTCTTTCTTAGACGCACCCTACAGCTAGTATTGTATCGCCTTGGGAATTAATTGTTTGGCTCTTTGACTTAATTTTGCATAGCTATGAGAATTGTACTGAGGTAATTGGAGATAATCAAAGTTCTCGAAGAGAATTATGAGAAGCTTTATTAAGATTTGTTACATTTGAGAGAATCAAAGATGAGAGTGTGGTAAAAACTCTTCATTAGATCGAGTGCGATCGCGCCTGTGGTTTCATAACGAAATATTACTTTGTTACCCATAAAAGAGACTAGGCCTGGGGCGATCGCCTATTATCCTGTGTTCAGGGAGAGATTGAAGGAGCTAAATTATAATCTATGTTTAAGCCATTTCAGCAATTTCTAGAAAAAGAACTGTTTGAGAACTTTGCACTAGAGAGCCGTCCCATTCCCTCTGGATTGGAATCTGTGGTGAGTGAAAGAGGTAAAAATCCTGCCACAATTCAAAGCTGGTGCTATCAATGCCCAGAATTGCGAAAAATACGCTATACCTACATCGATGCTGGGGAAACGGCGCAAATTTTCAACAGTGTGATTTATCCAAACCACAATTACGATGTGCCGTTGCTAGGGATTGATTTTTTAGCGTTTGGACAAAAGAAAATCTTGGTGGTGATAGATTTTCAGCCGTTATTTCGCGATCGCCCTTACATAGATAAGTATATCGAACCGTTGACCGAAATTCGAGGTAAATACAGCTCGTTGGTACAAGACTTAGAAATGAAGTTTTACGATGCCAACCAGTATTTTTCCAAGAATTTGCTCTTTGCCAAAACCGACGCCGAAACAGTAGTGAACCAATTGTTTCCCGCCTATCAAGAATACGTCCAGTTGTACTGGAAAATGCTACAGCAAGCTACTCCCCTCACCACTCCCGAAGAAATTCAGCGGATCGTGAAAGCACAGAAAGAATACGATCAGTACAGTGCAGAAAGAGACCCCGCATCCGGGCTGTTCGGCAGCTATTTTGGTCATGAATGGTCAGAGCGCTTTTTGTACGATTTTTTGTTTGAAGATGCTGTTCCCTTAGCGGTTCCCGCAGGAGCAAAATAAATCTAAAATGACTCTCTATCAGCCTTTTTTAGATTGGGCCATCCCACTGCTAAGGGAGCGACTTGACTTAGCTCCCTATCCGATTCCGGCAGGTTTTGAAAGAAAAGAATGTATCACTGGGAAAGGAAAAAAAGAGCAGTTGGTTGTCACTACCAGCTATGCTTTTCAATCCCCAAAACTGCGGCAAATTCGGGCGGCTCACGTTGAGGGAGGCGATGCTCTTCAGGTTCTGAATTTTGTGATTTTCCCCCAAATTAATTATGATTTGCCTTTTTTTGGGGCGGATTTGGTGACTTTGCCGGGGGGACATTTGATTGCTTTGGATATGCAGCCGCTTTTCCACGATGCGGCTTATCAGAAGCAATACTCGGAGCCGATTTTACCGATTTTTAACAAGTATCAAAAAGATTTGCCCTGGGGGGGAGATTTTCCTGAAGAGGCAAAACCTTTCTTTTCTCCTGCTTTTCTGTGGACTCGTCCTAAGGAAACTGAGGCTGTGCAAACTCTTGTGTTTGATGCTTTTAAGGATTATTTACAAGCTTATCTCGATTTGGTCGATCGCGCGCAACCAGTCACCGACAGTCAAAAATTAGCCGAGATTCTTCAGGCTCAACGCAATTATATCAACTACCGTGCTGCGAAAGATCCTGCTAGGGGAATGTTTCTGCGCTTCTATGGTGAGGAGTGGACTGAGGAGTATATTCACGGTTTTCTGTTCGATTTGGAACGCAATTTATAGGAAAATTAAACTTTGTTTGTAGTGAGGACTTTAGTCCTCTGAAGCAAGCGGACTTAAGTCCGCACTACAAACGGTTTGTAGTGAGGACTTTAGTCCTCTGAAGCAAGCGGACTTAAGTCCGCACTACAAACGGAATTTGCGGACTTAAGTCCGCACTACAAACGATATCTAGCTTGCAAGACTTTGAGCTGTATTATTCCGAGTATAACAGTTCCAAGTACCTAACTCCTTGGAACTGCGACTGCAAAGCATGGCTCTCGTTTGGGCGCTCAATCCTTGTACCAAGCTGAAATCAGCACCGGCAATACTTTGCAACTGATCTAAATTGGCTCCAGTCAAATCAGCAGCCCGTAAATCTGCGCCTTGCAATTCAGCTCCAATTAACATCGCATTCCGCAAATAAGCACCAGTCAAAAAAGCATTCTGAAGATTAGCGCCGCTTAAAGCTGCTCCTTCTAAATTTGCTCCCGTTAAATCGGCTCCGCTGAGATAAGCACCTCGCAGATTGCAATAACTCAAATCCGCTCCTCGGAGATTGGCGGCATTCAAAAAAGCTCCGCTCAGACTAGCTTTCGGGCCAAGAGCTTCGGATTTTTGGTAATTAAATCCTTCTGGCCAAACCGTATTGCTATCATATAAAGCTAATTTGAATTTAGCTGCTTCTAAGTTGGCATCGACTAGATTGCAACCTTGTAAATCAGCTCGAAAAAAATAACTTTCTTGTAAAGAAGCTCCGCTTAAATTGGCGTCTCGGAGATTGGCGCGCCGGAAATCGACTCTCTGGAGATTTGCACCTTGGAAATTTGTTTTGCTGAGTCTTGCCCCAATCAAGTTGGCTCCGCTCAAATCAATCCCGGATAAATCCATTTGGCTGAGGTTGATTCCCTGGAGGTTGGTTTGAGCTAAGCTTTTAGTTGCCTCGATAGCTTGTAAGACTTCTGTGAGAGTCAGGGGCTCTGAGAGGAAAAATGAGTGTTGACGAAGTGCCATTATATTTTTTGAAGATTTATTGATGGAATTGCTCAAAGTTGTCCGGTGTCATTTATCCTAGGATTTGATTGAATAGCGATCGCCAGAAAGTTAATTTTCTTAACCAAAATCCGATCCGATTTCCCTTCCATCCCCCCAGACAAGGGGACTTGCTTGATTCCTCTCGCTAAGTAGACACAGAAATGCTGCTAACACCACCGATGACTATGATGGATTTCTTTCGCAAGAGTGAGGGCGTTTGGTTCACTCAGCGAACAGTCCATAATTTTGATACTGCTGCTGCTGATGAGTCGGGAGAATCCAATGTCACGATCGATGTCTTGTCAATTGATGATCCCAGAGTTTTAGAGGTTTGTCAACAGCAAAATGTAGATCCCGCTTTAGTTAGTGGGGGATGCAGTTTTATGTGGCAAGATAATTTGGATGATGCCATCCCCAACCAAAATTATGCTGCAATTCTGATCGATGTGCCGAATCCCAATAACCCGAAGATGGGTAAGTTTCTGAGAAATCGAGGCTACGTTGAAGGTATTCCGGTGATTGGTATTTACAATTTTGCTGATGATGGGGTATTGACTATTGAGACGGAATATGAGACAAATCAAGGACAGGAACGCTGTTGGTTTATTAACGATCATTTTCGAGTGCGGGTGATGACTGTTCAAATGAGCAATGGGGTTAAGCAAATGGCATACTGTTCTGAGCGTCGTTGTATTTCTCCATCTGTTTTAGAAGAGTTGTTGGAACACAATCGCTTGAGAGTTTCTGAGGCTGCTGCGGTGTCGCGTTAAAGTCTCTGGAAAAAATGCTTTTTGATTGGTCAAATTCAACTATTGTCAATATTTTTTTAGGGCGGGCAGGATGCCCACCCCACAAGCAACTGGGCGGGCAGGATGCCCACCCCACAATAAAATTAATTGGTTGTGGAACTGGCATCTTGCCAGTTCGATGCCCACCCCACAAGCCACTGGGCGGGCAGGATGCCCACCCCACAAGCAACTAACTGGGCGGGCAAGATGCCCGCCCCACAATAAAATTAATTGGTTGTGGAACTGGCATCTTGCCAGTTCCTAAGAATCCTGTATGATGTGAGTTTAACTGAACTCGATCGCCTAAAATTTTCCAACTGTTATTAAACTATCAAAACTATGTCTGAAAACGAAGAATTGACAACATCCGCTCGCGATGAATCGACGGAAAATTTAACAGAAGATTCAACACAGATAGAGGCTGAAGAATTGGTGGAAGTTATTGCCGAATTTGAGCGGTATCGGGAACGTTTGGTGAATGAGACGATGGCTGCGGCACAAAAGGCTAAGCTGCCACAGAAAGCAGCGATGGCTAAAATTGAGCCGGAACTTGCTAAAATTGATGCTGGACTAGACAGTCTCCGCACTCAATTGGCGGCTATAACTACAAATAATTAGGTGGCAATGATGGTCAATTCTAATACTCAATCTCAGGATGCTTCAATTGTGTTGGCTCATGCCGAAACAGATGCTTTACTTCAAAAAGTTACTGAACAAATAGATTTAGATACTTTTGATGTTAATGATGCCGATCTTTTGAGGAGTCTGGTTGAATGTTTGGGCGATACGCGGGGGATGACTCGACTGCGTTGTGCGGAAACTCTGGCGGAAATTGGTGAAGCGGCGACTCCTTTTTTGTTGGATGCTTTGGCGAATCATGTTAATCCGGTTGTGCGGCGTGCTGCTGGTAAAACTCTGACTTTGATTGGCGATCCGACGGCGGTTCCTAATTTAATTCATGCTTTGTTAAATGATGAGGATACGGTGGTTAAGGGTTCGTCTATTGGGGCGCTGGCGAGGATTGGGGAACCGTCTGTGCAGGCTTTGTTGGATATTTTAGCATCTACCGATTTGCCGGAAAGTACGATCGGTCATGCGGCTTGGGCGTTGGCGTTTATTGGGGCGGGTGCGAAGGAGTATTTGTATCGGGCGATCGCGTCTGATTCGCCTGTGGTGCGCGGGGCGGTGGTAGGGGCGATCGCCAAAGTCGCCCAGGAAGAGCCCAAAGCGGACTTATTCGAGATTTTGGTTAAGTCTCTAACGGATGTTGATGTTGACGTGCGCTGCGAGGCGGCTGCTGCTTTGGGAAATCTCGCCTATAAGCCTGCAATCCCCAACCTGATTGAGTTGCTGCATCATGGCGATGGCGAAAGTCGCAGGGCGGCGGCGTTGTCTTTGATGAAAGTGGGCGATCGAAGTGCGATCGAGCCGCTACAAACGGCATTAGCCCAGGAATCGGAACCGGCTGTGCAAGGAGTAATTAAGTTAGCAATTTCTCAAATTAAGTAACTAAAAAAATGACGGAATTTGGAACAGGGCGGATGTTGCTTTCCCACAATTTTGATATGCAAGAGGGTATCTTTCCAACCTTAAGTAGAGAAGATTTGACTCTGGTATTTGCTGAGGGTTTAAGTCAATATCCTGGGATTAAGTGCCGTCAATTAAATCATCCGCATTGGATGGTAGAAGTTTTATTTTCTACTAATGATTTTGCGCCACCTCAAGTTGGGGAGTTTTGCGCTGAAGCTTTGGTAAATAAGCGGATGAGTCAAGGAAAAGTTGATGGTGCTTTTCCCGATATTTTGATTTTAGCGGGTTTGAAGAAAACTCCGCCATTGAGTAGCGATGCTGAAGCCTTGCAACCCGGACAATGGGGGGTTGATGTGGTGGAAACTCCGTCAGCGGAGAGTTTCTTGATGGCGATGGGGTGGGAGGAGAAAACATCCGGGAAAAGTATTGAGGATGTTTTTAAGGTTGAAAGGAGAAAAGCTTAAAAGTTTAAAAAGTTGCTTGGAAGGTAAAAAGTAAGTCCCAAAGCGCTGATTTTGACCTTCACCAGACCATTATCTATCTGCCTGAGATCAAATGATTGAATTGAAGGTAATGTGGGGAACTAATTTTCAGCATTTTTTCTGGACGGTTATGCTCATCATTTATTACCTCCCGTGTTCGTTTCTTATGAATATTGATATTTCTGATCGTGACAAATCGATAGATATAAGCATCAAGGAATTGCTTTGCAGACCAAAATTCTTTGCCAATTTTCTGACAATAAGCGACAAAACACTGTGCGCCCTTAAGTTGTTGAATAATTTCCCACTCTAGGCTTGTCTTAGCCTTTGCCTTCATCTCAATACAGAGGATGACCTTTGTTGTTTCAGTATCGGCCACTATGATAAAATCTGCACGTTTACACTCACCTTTTAAGCCAGTAAATACCGCTTTAGGTGATGTAAAAGCATCTGCCTTGATGACAATAACTTGATCGTCATTGGGCATTCCATGAATTGTGACAAAGCAGTTGGGTAGATCGGGTTCTCTGAGTGTCACCTTCTTTTTACCGTAGCTATCTTCCAATGGCACTGTAGCACTTTCCTGAATCATCTCTTTGAGGATAGCAATATCAGACATTAATCCTGACCCCAAACAATCGATTCCTGAATCCTGTTCATCGTTTCAATAGTTGTATCAAAACTGCGGGCTTCAATACCCATTTCTGGATCAATATCCGCTGGTGTCAGCGTTTGACATTTATTTGTTTTTGTCTTCCCTGCCTCTTCTGCAATATAAACTTTAATTTTGTTAGACGAAATTAGTTCTACTTCCCGATAACCTTCTTCTTCAGCAATTCGCTTCAGATGAGGTTTATCATGGTTAAGCATAATCAATGTATTCAGTTCTTTAATAATGTAATCACTGTGGGTGGTAATAAAAACCTTAATACCCAGATTTACCAAGCGGGCAAATAGCCGTGCGACGCGGCGCTGGTTTTCAGGATGTAGATTTAATTCTGGTTCATCTATCATCAGTAAATCACCAATCTGAGCCTCATGTTTTAGGTAAAAACCGATGTCTAATAGAGAACGCACAGCACTAGAACTTTCATCCATAGAAAGCTTGAGCCTTTTACCATTTGGCTCATAATAAAGTTCATCATTACGGGTAACGGTGTATTGGCCGCCGATTATGTCAGCAAAATCTGCCAGTATATCAGGATGTTCCTCAGCAATAAAACTGCTTTTTTTAACAATGGTTTCAAGTTCCCTGGTAAATTCTACGTTTGTCTGTATCGGCAGGGCGTAGTCCTGATAAGCTTTAAATAAAAGCTGCATTGGATTGATATTATTGTTGCTTTTACCCATTTGTTCAAGCAATCTATTACGGGCAAAATTCAACTCTTTGCGAAAAATAGCTGCACCAGTTCGCTCTGCACTAGCGATAAAAGGACGAGGAATAATTTCGGCAAAAATGATATCTTTCAGTGCATCAGCAATGGTGTGTTTAAGTATTTGATTGGGAATTTTTGCCTTTTCTTTTTCAACTAGCAAGGTGACAACTAATTCTCTACTTTCTTCTCTTTTGGTCATAGAGAATAATTCGACATTGGCAGATCCTATTGTTAGCTCGAACTTGCGTGTTAAACGAATATTTTTGATGTCTAGATTTACCTGAAACTCTGTTTTTTTAAATCTTTTAGCCGGCGCTGCAAAAATCTGAGGCAATTGCTGTGTATAAACTTGACAAGCTTTAAAAACAATTTGCTCTGCCTGTTTGACATATTCTTGTATGTCTAGATGGATTACGCCGTCCGCAAGGAGTTGCTGGATTTTGTTGTCGTTAATGTCGATCGCCAAAATCTGCCGCCAAGTAAACAAAAAGCCAAACAGTGCATAGGTAGCGTAGGTCTTTCCGGTATTGTTGCCGCCACAAATAATTGTCAACTCGCCAAGGGTGAATTCGGCTTGTTTTAGGGCACCAAGATTTTTGACTTTAATTTTCATTGGTGTTTTCCTTAGATTGCAATGTGCCTCAGCAATATCGCACAAACCAAGCTAAACAGCCAGCGCCTTGATACTTTCTTGGGTATCAGGAGGGATCTTTTGCCAACCCCTGGCAATGTTAATATTCATATTGGTTTGAGCAATATCTAACAATGTATCATCAATTGAATGTGTTTGATTTTCGCGCAACCAAATTAAAATTTCCGCTAAATGCCAGATAGAGTGGGCACCTTCATAAACAGGAATCGGAAATTTTGAGTCGTTTTCGAGGGTGAGATTGGTCATGTGCTGTGGAGTGTACCCCAGAATTTTAGCTGCATCGGTCAAACCAACAAAATCTGGTGCTGCTTCAATTAGAGTGGCACTTGGAACAACTCTTTTGACATCAGAAATCGCACTAGAAATAGCTTCATAAGCCGACGACGCCTCGCGGATGAAATTTAGTGCGACATATTCTTTATTCCCAACTCCGATTAAGGCGTCATCACAGCCACCTGCATACAGTTTCTCGATAAAATCGTCAGTATTGGCTAGGGATTTTTTTAGATTAAACTTCACAGTAAAATCATACTCATTCATTCTGATTCCTCCTCTGGGTAAAACTCATTCACATCGTTATGCTTTGTGCAATTATCCACTACTCGGCGAATTTGTTTTCCATGATTCCCTGAGTTTTTTGGGGTACTCCAAATACTGGATATACAAAAAATCCCGCTTCTACACTCTTTATCGTTGTAGGGACAATAAATTTTCCCCCAAGCATGAGAACCACCAACATCAACGCGCCATCCATTTTTTTCAGCGTATCTCAACGCATCCTCAACTTCTGGCTTTGGGTGAGTTTTTCTGACCATTACAATTTTTGCTTACATATCGTTCAACACGCTACTATAAACCTAACTATTCTGCACGCTTATAATTCATCACCAAATCCAATCGCGATAAAGAACTTGTCGCTGATTCCCGCACATAGGAATCCACGGTTTCATCATTCGCAAATGTGGTGAGAACTTCTACACAACGTCGATCGCCCACAGAAGCCAATGCACTCACAATCGCCACCTGTACCGCTACATTATCCGTTGTATTCAGCGATTCCACCAAAATCTCGAACGCAGACGAACCCATCTGTCCCAAGGCCATCACGGCTGCAATGTGCACTACAGGATTAGCATCGTCGATCGCCTTTTTCAATCCCTGCAAACCGACTTCTGGGAAAGGCAACTCTGGATAGTTAATCGCAACTTGCGCTAATACTTTCGCTGCACTTCCTCGCACTGTCACGTTGTCGCTATTTAACAATGCGTCAACTACCGATGGTACGGCATCCTCACCGATCGCACCTAACACCTTCACTGCCGCCCGACGATAGGTGACATCTTCGTCGTCTAAAATGGCCACCAGTCGAGAAATGGTATTTTCATCGCGGGAATCGGCAATTTCAAACATCGCCCGATCGCGCATATGAGGATTCGGGTGTTTTAATTGTTCAAACAAAGCATCTGTTGTCATAGTTTTTGGGGTTTTAGGTTTTCTAATTTAAGCTGAATTAACAATCCTGGACGCATAAATATCTAAGAAACCGGGTTTTTACCAGTATTAAAAGCTGGGATGCAGTATTTTGGTAAAAAAACCCGGTTTCTGCCTCCCGTCTCAGGTAGGGACACGGCACTGCCGTGTCCGGCTGTAGGGACACGGCACTGCCGTGTCCCTACTATATTTCAGATGTTAAAGAAGTATGAGCATCTATTTTAGCTTGAACTAACCAATCTTGGTCAGCCGCAGCAACTTCATAACCACTAACATCACCAAGTTTTTCTAGTGCCATTAATGCAGCATACTTCAAATCCCAGATTTTAGTTTCCAGACAGGTTTTCAATTCTGGGATAGCACGCTTGTCTCCGACTTCCCCTAGGGCGATCGCAGCCGCCGCACGGGATTTCTGAAACTGTGGCTGGGGGTTGTTCAAAGCTTCCAATAACAAATCGTAGGCTGGAGAGTGTTTGAGCCAACCAAACAATTTTACTACATGAAAATGCGCTCCGTAGTCATTGTTTGCTTCTTCGGCAAAGGTGGCAAACAAAGCTGCCGGTGCCTCCTCTGAATAATGTTCTAAAATTGTTTTAATTGCTAAATAGCAACGACCAAAATCCGTTTCGTATAATTGGTTAATTAGAAACGGTAATTCTGGTAATTCTTCATAGCTGTGCACTAAATCTAAATCACCTGGTTGATCCCGTAAGGTTTGTTCTAAGTAGGGTTGAATGGTGGCAAAGGTAAGGGATTTGTCGGCGATTCCGGCTGCTGCTAGCATCCGAATTCCCCTCAGCCTAAAGACTAAAGATACGGGACATTTGGCAATGTTGGGAATGGCATCGTAGTGGTGGGCGTCGATCAAATCCTGAATTGATAGTCGGCGCCCTAGGACATTTTTGTGTTGCAGCATGGCGACAACTTTTCCCATTTGAGAAAAGTCTCTGGTTAAACGACAAATTGCGGCGATCGCAGCACTAGCAGTCGGCGGATCGAGATCGTCAACAAATTTGCGAATTCTGGTCTCGGCTGGTTGATAATCTAATTTAGTCAGGGTGTGGATGATTACTCGGTAGGTTTGTCCTGGTTTATCGAGCAATTGAGCGACTTCTTCGAGGATATCGCTGTCTTGAGTGCCTATTTCGCCGATCGCCCAAACGGCATTTTCCACTGTGTAGCAGTCATCATCGCTCAAACAGGTGCGAATCACCGGTAATGCTTGGACAGCTTGGAGTCTTCCCAAGGTTTCCACCGACTTGCGGCGCACAATGCGATTGTCTAGGGATGGATCGGTTTGCTCTACTGCTCGCATCAGTGCTGCGATCGATCGATCTGTGGCAAAATTGATCAAATGGGAAGCTGCTATGTAGCGGGAATCTTCTTCGCCGATTTGGTCTTGTGGCGTATCTAAAAGGGCGATCGCCTGGTCTTCTGTTAAATTAAAAAAACTAAAAAAGCGTTTATCCATAAAATTAGCTGTCTGGGATTAATTGTAATATCAATTCCGCTTGAATGACCGCACTACAAACCGTTTTTCGGGTTCGTACTACTCCATGAAAGCGGACTGAAGTCCGCACTACAAACCGTTTTTCGGGTTCGTAGTGCGGACTTCAGTCCGCTCCATGAAAGCGGACTGAAGTCCGCACTACAAACCGTTTCTCGGGTTCGTACTGCGGACTTCAGTCCGCTCCATGAAAGCGGACTGAAGTCCGCACTACAAACCGTTTTTCGGGTTCGTACTACTCCATGAAAGCGGACTGAAGTCCGCACTACAAACCGTTTTTCTTATTGGTAATCTATCCGAGTGCATCTCAAAGGATATATCTATCCAAACACAATAACAAGCCCAGGAATTCTTTACCCTTACTTTACCGAAATCGGTAGAGCAACGAGCCAAGAGTTCCTAGACTTGTCGGGGTAAAAATTACCCAGTTACGACATTACAAACCTGTCTAATTAATTAGGACAGGGAGTTGATGGCGTAGTCGAGGAGAGCATTGTACTCAGTCAAAGCTTGAGCAGACATATCGCGAGGAGCACAACCGCGGTTGCGAGCAAAGCTTAATGCTTCAACGTAAGGAGCAGTAGGCAAGCCCAAAGCGCGATAGACTTCGCGTTGACCAGCAATACCCCATTCATCGAGGGGGCCTGTGCCGCCAACTACCAAGCTGTATTGAACCAAGCGCAGGTAGTGCTTGATGTCGCGGTGGCATTTTGCTTTGAAAGTATCGGTGGAGTTAGCTTGACCGGATTCGTTCAAGTAAGGATACTTTTTGATGCAAGCATCATAAGCTTCTTTAGCAACTGCATCCAGGTTGTTGCCCAGTTTTTCTGCAGCTTCTAAACGAGCAGCAGAGCGTTGGATAGAACCTTGTACTGATTCTAAATCTGAGGTGCTGGGGAAGCGTCCTGCTGCATCAGCAGAAGCAATCGCGGTGGTGAGAACTGATTTCATTTCCTAAATCTCCTAAACTGATTTTGACTGTGAGCGTAGTTTCAATTTTGCTGAGCGAATTGCGATTAGCAATAAACTAGCTCAGGGCAGAAATGATGCGATCGAAGTAGCTGGAAGATTCAGCAACCAAGCTAGCGCAACGATCTTCAACTACGATTGTTCCCATTTTCCGCAACTTAGCACCAGCAAATTTTTCGCTGGGGTTGTCTTGGATGTGAGCAGCGGCTTGAGCCTTCATGATTTGAACTGCACGCACGGTGGAGGTGGTGGGTACGCCCAAAGCTGCGTAGGTTTCTTTCAAACCATTCAAGCAACGATCGTCAAGAACCGAAGCATCACCAGCCAAAAGAGCGTAGGTGACATAGCGCAAAATGATTTCTGCATCGCGCAAGCAAGCAGCCATGCGACGGTTAGGGTAGCAGTTACCACCGGCTTGGATCAAGCCTTGGTTTTCGCAGATCATACCGGCAACAGCGTCAGAAACCATGCAGCTAGCGTTGCTGGCGATCGCGTTTACAGCATCCAAGCGTCGGTTGCCGCTGGCAACGAAAGCTCTCAGGGCAGCAATATCACCAACGGTGGAGGTGCTGGCATCGGCTGAAACTACAGCTCTTGAAAAAGCGTCAAGCATTGAGTTCTCCTTAACTTAGACGAAAAATTATTTTTTATCTTAGTTGGTCAACTTGGTGACAAACTTGATGGTTTTGAATATATCTCTGGGCTGATTCCTTCGTCTCATTCCTGAGAAACAAAGTAACAATTTGTTACTTTTGTCGCTAAAAGCACTTTTTTTCGTTTAAGAAACATCTCTATACCACGATCGGGCGGATTCTGAACAGAAAGGTCAATCGCCCGATCGACTCACCCGATCGCAGCTCGATCGATCGCCCAAGCTATTTTAAAATTGATCGATAACCCGAACATGATTACCTATGACGGCAAATCTCTCGGCGCGCTGCTATGCGGGCGATCGCGATTTAAGGGCGATCGCCGATTTAATCAATACTTGCGAAGAAGTCGATCGGCTCAATGAAGGCACTTCTATCTCCGAATTGCAACAAGAATTTAACCAACCGTCCCGAGATTTAGCGCGCGATATGTGTCTTTGGGAAGATGCGGGCGGCAAATTAATCGGTTTTGCCGAGTTGTGGATCTCTGAACCTGGGGAAGTCATCGACGGTTGGCTGTCGTTTTCTGTCCGCCCCGAGGCGCGTCGCGGGGATGTGGAAGCGGCGGCAGTCGCTTGGGGCGAAACGCGGATGCGCCAGGTAGCACAAGAGAGTGGCGCCTGCGTGAAGCTGCGATCGGGAATTAGGGCACAGGATGCCGATCGTATTTCTGTGCTGGAAAGTTGCGGTTTTAGGGTCGATCGCTATTTTTGTCGCATGGCGCGATCGCTCTCGGAACCGATCGCAGAACCTGAATTCCCAGAAGGTTTTGCGCTGCGTCAATTCCCCGGCGAAGAGGATTCGGAAGCTTGGGTAGAAATGTTCAACCAGTCGTTTATCGATCACTGGAACCACCACGATTTAACTGTCGAGAAATTCAAGTACGATTTAGGAAAACCCAGTTACAGAAAGGATTTAGACTTGATTGCTGTTGCTGCTGACGGGACTTATGCAGCTTTCTGTTATTGCGAAATTAATGTCGAAGAGTGCGATCGTACTGGACGAAATGAAGGCTGGATTGCTGTTCTCGGTACGCGGCGCGGCTTCCGCAAACTTGGATTGGGACGATCGATGTTGCTGGCTGGTTTGCAGCGACTGAAAGCTGCCGGTGTCGAGACTGCGATTCTCGGCGTCGATGCTGCAAATCCTTCCGGTGCATTGCGACTTTACGAGTCTGCGGGCTTCCACAATATTCGCGATAGCATTTCCTATGTTAAGGATGTTTGAGGATTTGGGCGATCGCACAAAAACCCTTTGTAGTGGCGTTTGTAGTGCGGACTTCAGTCCGCATAATGCTGCGGACTGAAGTCCGCACTACAAACCTTGCTTATTTATTGCGGTCAATCGACCGGACATGACATGACATAACACAATATTTTCCTCAAAAACCCCGTTTTTGCAACCTCTGTAACTTTTATCTAAAAAACTTTTCCTACCCCCTTGACACTCTTGTAGTATATATGTAGTATGAGTATATGGAAAGCGCAGGAGAGCCAAAAACCTGTATTTTCCGTACCAAATCTGAACCTTGACAACTAAATAGCGTTCGAGATTTCAAGGAACATCAATTTGAAAGTCTTGCAATACAGACTTGATTGTCATGTTGTTACTTTTCACGAGACTGTTCAGTTACAGACTGACTCAGCCTGAGTCAGATTTTGTACCAAAACAGCCGAATTTCAACGAATCTCAGGCGGATTCAGAACAGCACAGTTGCGATCGATCGCGATGGGCCCAAAAGACTGAGGAAATCCGCCATCTCAAACAAGCTTACCATTTAGAGCGGCGTTTGTTTATGTAAAAATTGTCATGTTAGCGCCGATGCGAATGCTGGCAATTTTTACCAACTAACCCCACAACTAAAGAGCAGAAAAGCTACTAATCCAAAATCTAAAATATCAAATCTAAAATCGCTTAAGGAGGTAACAGTTATGGTTCACATTCGTTTTGAAGGACGTTCCTATGATGTGGCAGAAAACCAACTGGGTATCACAGCAGGAATGAGCGACAAAACAATTCAGGAACGTCTGGCAAATCATTTTGATGTCAAGAGCGATCGCTTCGAGTCTTACGTGCTCGATCGCCGTCCCAGCGGCGATTTAATTGTCCGCCCAGAAGCGGTTTACGGCTAGGAATTTACTTTTATTCCGCGCCCTAATTCGAGAAGCCTACAAACATTAGGGTGGGAGCATTTCAGTTTTGCATTTACAGTGCTGCCCCGCTCAAAAAATGAATGGTTCGTAGTACGGACTTCAGTCCGCTCTTTAAAAATGCTTCTTGCAAAACTGAGATGCTCCCCATTAGGGTTCTAGTTCTGAAAAGATTACGGGTTCAATTCCCGCTAAAGGCTTCGGCTTTTATGGTGGAATGGCAAACACGGTAGAAATTGTCAAAAGCTTTTCAAACTTGCGCGGAATCAAAAAATGATCGGTTGTCGGGGGCGCACCCCAACTCAATAAGCTTGCAAACTGGCGAAGGTTCGACTTAAAATCGAATAGTAGGTTCAATTCCTAAAAAACAAAGCTTCTCTGACTCGTGCGCCACCTCTGGCACCTGAAGTTTTCATATCTGTCACGCGGTTAAAAATCCCACTTCGCGCCCTCACAAAGGAAGCTTACATACTAGCTCTTGGTAGAGCATTTCTCTTGGAAGAAAAGGTTGCGGGTTCAACTCCTGCGTATGAACAACGGCTTTCTTAACTTGCGCGAAGTGACTTTTACCGCCATAACATTTTGATTCAACTTTCTTTATGAAAAAGGTTTGTAGTGAGGACTTGAGTCCGCACAAAAATAAGGACTAAAGTCCTCACTACAAACCTTATGAAAAATAAGGAAATTATCCGCTGTTCAATCTTCTGTTTCGCGCCCTAACATAGAAAGCGCATACACACAATTCCACCGATAGGTCACAGGTTCAAATCCTGTCAGTCTCGTTTGAGGGGCTGTAGCTCAGGGGTAGAGCAATCGGTATGTTAAACCGCTTTTTAAACTTGCGCGAAACTTCCAATTTTTGAACAACTGAAGTCCTTAATACAAGCGAAACACTTCGCGCCCTAACTGATGAAGCTTACACACTTTACTAACTACAAGAGCCCTAAGGTACCGATATTCGAGCGATCGAATTAGGGAAGCATTCCGAGTCTCTAGTTCTAGATGAGGTTTGCGCGTCCACTGCTAGGTAAAACTGGTAAGAACGGCTGTGCTTAAAGCTTTTTTGACTTGTGCGAAGTGTTTTAAATTTAGTCGCATAATTTAATTTACAATTTTCAACTGCTATGAGCGAACACCGATTAGATAGAATCGTCATCGAACGGCCTCGCGGTGGATGGAGAGCTAGCTTAAAAAAAGTACCAGGAAACCGGAGACATCTGAAAGAAATTACTGAGGCAGCTTGCACTGATGGAATCTTTAACCCTTATCTACTCAAGCTAAAAAGAAAAAGCAAATATTTTTCAGATTGTCTGGGGCCTTTATCTCGCTGGCTGCGGAGCAAAGTAGGACAAGATTGGGATGATATCTACCACGAATTGTGTCAAATTCTTGATATAACTACGCTGTCTGGAAAACATATTCTCTCCCATGTTTGGGGTTATGTGGAAAGAGATGTTGTGTTGGTTGATGGAATTGTTTGCCATCGCCGATATGGGCGTCAACTTGGTTCTGGGAGAGAGGAACTTTACGTTCATCCTGAGACGCGGATACTCTGCTTGGCAAACAAGATACGAAAATTACCTCGGAAAAAGCCTGATGATTTTCTCAAGATTGATGATTATCATCATTATCGCAAGATAGATGGAATTTGGTATTTTTTCGAGCTGGCAGATATGGAAGAATTGGAGGTGACTAAATATTACTCCCGTGTCAAAACATGGAAGTATACTGCGAGCAAACGTCAGTGCAACAAGAAGCAAATTAAGTTCATCACGGAACAACTCAGTAAAAGTTAAAAGACATGGTTTGTAGTGAGGACTTTAGTCCTCAAAAATTGATTGGGTATTAGCCATGAACAAAAAAGTTCCAATTTACCGATCGCCCTACGAGATAGATACCCTCCTCCACGCCTTCCAAGAATGCAGCCTACCGCGCAGCGAATGGACCCACGAAGCCCATTTAACCGTTGCTTTATGGTATTTTCTGTTTGGCGAATCGGAACAAGAGGCGATCGATGCGATTCGGAATGGCATCAAACGTTACAACGCTGTGAATGGCATTGAAACCACGCCAAACAGCGGGTATCACGAAACGCTAACGCTGTTTTGGGCGCAAACTGTGCGCGAGTATCTGGCTGATGAAGGCCCCAATCGATCGATCGTACATTTAGCCAATGGCTCGATCGCAGAATATGCCGATCGCACTTTACCCTGGAGTCACTACACCCGATCGCACTTGATGTCCTCCGAAGCCCGAAATAATTGGGTTGAACCGGACTTAAGGGCGATCGAATTAGAACAATTTTCCCTCAAATAGTTAATTTAAAATCGCAGTTTTTGCCGCGCCCAAATCGCGAGAGCTTACATACAAACCCTATCTAGGTTTACCAAAAAAAGCTCCCCAAACTTGCGCGGTGATTTTTAAAACAGGAATTTTACGCATACATTCTAGATGTAGGGTGCGCACTGCGCACCTTACCACTAATAAATAGCGTGTCAAACGTAAGTCCTGAGAATTCACTCGCTAGCGTGCAACAATTGCCAACCACCGATTTTGAATACTTCTCAAATCCCAAATCCAAAATCGAATAGGAAGGTGACACCAATGAATATGAATACAGCAGAGCGCGATTTACGTTTAGAAATGCTCAACAGTCTGCTCACCACACCTCACCGCCAACTGGAAAAGGTGACAGAAATTCACAAATTAATTATCGAATTAGATCCGATTTTTTACGGTCATTTAGCAGTGTGGTATCAGCGTCACGGCGACGTGCGCGACCACAAGGAAGTTTTTGCCGGAAACTTGCTGACTTCGGCCCTGACAGAGCACCGAGACGCCGGGTTTATGATGTTACAAGAGTTCCCGCCCTACGAGGTTTCGCGGATTGTGGACTTTATGAAGCAGCACCAGAATAAGCTGCCTCGCAGCGCGCGCACTGCTGTCACTCGCTATCTGCGATCGCGCGAAAAGAATGCTCAGTTTTTCGATCGCGCCGCCATCCGCAACCGCAAGGCGATGAAGCACTTGTATGCGACTCTGCACGTCAAGCCGAGCGATCGAGCTAATGCTATCCTGTTTAAAGACAATCCGCCGGAAGACTCGCTGGCATTTGTTTTGAAGCAGTTAGCGAAGGCCGCTACTCCTGCGGAACAGGCGAATTTGATTGTCGAGTACAAGATTCCCTATACGATCGCAGTTGGTGCGATCAAAATGCTCACGCCAACGGTGTTAGCGGCGCTGATTAATTCGATGTCGCCACAGGAAGTCATCAACAACCTGAAATCAATTCAGTCTCGCGGCGCGATGGATCACCCGGAAGTCAAGCTGTTGATTGACTCGAAGTTGGATGAAGCCGCCAAGTGCGATCGGGTTTCTGCTTACAAAGCGAGTGTTGCCGGCGGTAGCGCAAACTTTGACGCAGCCACGGCGGCGAAGCTGGAAGCGGTGACAAACGAACAGGTGAAGAAGCGCGGCAAGATTGTCAAAGCCACCGGTTTGTTGGTTGACAAGTCGGGAAGCATGGAAAGTGCGATCGAAGTTGGCAAGCGTCTCGCTGCCATGATTTCGGGCATTTCCGAGGCTGCGCTGTTCGTCTACGCCTTCGACACGATGCCCTATCCAGTGGTAGCAAACGGCTGCGAATTGACCGATTGGGAGCGCGCATTCAAGCACATTCGCGCAGGCGGCGGCACAAGTTGCGGTTGCGCGGTGGAAGCAATGCGGATTAAGAAGCAGGTGGTTGAGCAGTTCATCATAGTAACAGATGAAGGCGAAAATTCCTCACCTTATTTTGCAGATGCTTATCAGAAATACTGCCACACTTTGGGCGTAATTCCTGATGTGGTGATTGTGCGAGTTGGCGCTTGGTGCGATTATGTTGAAAAACAATTGAAGGACAAGCAAGTGTCGGTGGAAACCTTTACGTTTGCTGGCGATTACTACTCGCTGCCGAACTTGGTGCCGATGTTGTCTCGTCCTTCGCGGCTGGAATTGTTGATGGAAATTCTGGATGAGGCTTTGCCAGTCAGGGATGACAAGTAAATTGTAGGGTGCGCACTGCGCACCTTACTTATTGTAGGCTGCGCACTGCTCACCTTACTTATTGTAGGCTGCGCACTGCGCACTGCTCACCTTACTTATTGTAGGCTGCGCACTGCGCACTGCGCACCTTACTTATTGTAGGGTGCGCACTGCACACCTTACTTATTATAGTAAATTGTAGGGTGCGCACTGAGAGCATCCCGTTTTTGTAGGGGCGAAGCATTCGCGCTGAAAATCTCTCGTATAGTCGATAGGATACAGGCGCGAATGCTTCGCCCTTGCGGATATGTTTGCACAATCGGGATGCTCCACTCCCATGACCGCAGTCAATATGAGATGATAACTAATAACTTATATCCGGTCATGCTTCTTCAGACTTCAAAAGTGAGATACACCCGAAATTGAGATTGAATAATGGGCGTTGCTGACTTACAGTATGAAGGGCTAAATATGCAAATCCTAAAAACCATTGTTCACAAAGCTTTTGGATTTTTGCCTGGTTCTTTTTCATCCCCCTACGATCGCCTGCAAAGTCTTTTGTTTATTCTAATTATCAGTTATCTATGTGTTGCTTGTCAATCGCAAAAAAGTATCAAGCCAGTTTCAGAACAAAATCTTCAGTTAAACCCCGCAACAGTTCCGGTGACTTCGCCGATAGTTCGCCAGGCGATCGATAATGCGATCGCCCAAACTAAAATTACCAATTCTTACGATCCTGCTTATGTAGCGATTCCCTACCCTGGTGGCGATGTACCGATGACTACAGGTGTTTGTACGGATGTCATAATTCGCGCATTTCGGCAAGTAAAAGTGGATCTGCAACAAGAGGTGCATGAAGATATGCGGCAGAACTTTGCAGCCTATCCAAAAGATTGGAATTTGACCAACACAGATCCGAATATTGACCATCGCCGAGTTCCTAATTTGATGGTATTTTTTGAACGAAAAGGTAAATCGTTACCTGTTACTCGCAATGCAGATAATTATCAACCGGGGGATGTAGTAACATGGAATTTAGGAGGAGGCGAGTCTCATATCGGGATAGTTAGCAACGTGCGATCGCCTTCGGGAAGATTTGCGATCGTTCACAATATCGGTGCAGGGACTAGACTGGAAGATGTGCTCTTCAATTGGAAAATTATCGGACATTATCGATATTTTTGAGTCGCATCGAAACTCGATCGCACTTTTCTCCCAAACATCTCCCTCAATCTCCGCAAGCTACAACTTTTTCTCGATTTTCAACTCTTCCCTAGTTTGTTCGATAATTTCCAGTAACTCCGGATTGGCGATGGATGAAACTAACTGCGAATCCGCAGCAGCCAAAGCAGCGCGCAGCTTGGGGGAAGTGAGTGTAGGATATTTCTCTAAAACTTGCTCTTCTGTCCATCCCGCCGCAAACAGCCCCAACAGGAATTCTACAGACAATCGAGTTTCTGGCGCTGCTGGTTGAATTGTGGAAGTTTTCGGCTTGGGATGAATAAGCTTTCGCCAGTCCATTTTTTTAGTTAAACGATTTGGGAAGACTTCGCCGATTATACTCCATTTGGACACAGTATAAATACGGGGAGCGTTGACTTACTCTGTAAATTGATACCGCAGGTCATTTCCCGATTTGTAATTAAATTGTTATGACGATCGCACTGCGGCACTTTCTTATAGACTAGACTGGTAGGATGCCGATCGGGCGAGATCCCTTTTTCATTTTGTCCGTTTCAATACCAAATCGCGCAAGCGTTGCTTGCAGCTATTGGATCGCACGCTTATCTCAGCCCACTGTGCAACCCACAATACAACTACTTTAACTTCTTAAAACTATGGGAAAAAAGTCGAAAGCCAAAAAATCCCAGGTCAAAACATCCACTTTGCTGTCCCAGCGACTCCAAGAAGCTCTCGATCGAGGCAGTAAAGTTTGGATTAAAACAAATAATAGCAGTTTCGGCGGCATCCCGATTAATTTGTTCGGGGAGTTTGCTGAACTTTTGGTAATAGTTCCCCCTAACGAACACGGGGAAAATACCGATGCTTACGGACAAGTTACGTGGTTGATTCGACTTTCTGATATTATTGCACTCGCCTATCCTACTGAATACTGGTCTAAAGATAGATTAGAAAGTTTGCTGCCACCTGACGCAGTTACCTCTGAAGTAGGAGATTAAGTGGGTAAGGTGCGTCGCAAACACCCTACTGGTTTGTAGTGAGGACTTTAGTCCTTCTTTCTGCGGACTAAAGTCCACACTACAAACCATTTTTTCCGCGCAAATAAACGGACATAATATGGCTATTTTCTCAGCTATTTTACAAGAGAAAATATACACCGCTCCGACCAATTTTCATCAGTTCAATTACTTGTTGCAAGCTGAAAGCTGAATTTTACAGTTGCCTCCTTCGAGTTCACTGCAACCAGCAAGAGCTTGAGCCTCTGCTGATGCTTTATCATCGCCCCAGCCCGCACCTGCTCCTCCTTTGCCTATTGAGATCGCTCCACAGTTATTAGTATTAGAAGTCAGCGGTTGGCAATCATTAGCCCCGCCACTTTCTTGATTGCAGGCCGCTACTGCTGCATCTAGTGCTTCTTTCTCTGTACCGTGATCCCAACTAATACCCGTAGCATCAGAAGTCGGAGAATAAGCAGTAGCTCCATGAGTGTTCTGAGCTTGAGCAACCTGGGCAGAGCCAAATATTGGCAGTGTCAAAGTTGTCACTACTACTAACTTAAAACAGAGTTTTTGCAGCATATTCACTTGATATTTTTCCAACGTTAACCTTGAATACTTGCTCAATATTATAGTCTGAATTTGCTTGATGTCAAGATTGTTTGTAAATGTTTATATTCGCTTAATTTCAATGCAGGCAATGTAAAAACAAGTAAAATTACGGAGGTCAGCTCAATGGCAAATATCCGCAAAATTATCAGCCAACTCGCTGCCCGAGAAGGGGAACTGCTCGATGCCCAATTCCTGGCTCCCTGCGTTCGGGGGGGAAGGGTGCGGACAAAGATAGGTGGCATGATTTATACTTTTCAATCGCAGCAGCGCAACTTTGAAGGATGGGCTATTTTTCAGCCAATTAATGATAAAGTCGCTGCTGTGGTTGAGGAACCTAGTTTGCCACAAGTCGCCGAGTATTTGCAACTGCTTGTACCGATTCGCTTGCAACTGGCTCGCGTGCTGCAAGGGCAAAGTTGGCTGGCCTATCCTGTTAACAAGTCTGATGCTAAACAGCGGGTGGGTTTTGCTAAACCTGTAGCTGTACATTTAGTGAGTGAAGGTTCACAGTTTGAGCAGATTGTGGCGCGGTGGGATGGTAATTGTTTGTGGTTTGAAGAGATTGACAGGCGCGCCGATCCGCTGCTTGCAGAAAAATTGAAAGCAGCTTTAAAAAAGTTGATTTTGCCTGAAGATGTTCGATTTAAAGGGATGACGCCCTCCATGGGAATTGTTTATGAATTGGTGACTAGAAATATTCAAGATTTCGCTCCGAAAGTGCGCGACGAACAGCGCTTGCAGCGGGCGTTGAAGATGGGCGGTGGCGAGTTGCGGGATTTTAGCGATCGCAAAGATTATTGGCTGGTTGAATGGACTAGCGGCAGTGGAGAACATCACAGTTCGGCGATCGCCAAAAATGACTTAACTGTTATGAGTGCTGGCATTTGTCTCAGCGGCTTGGACAAGGATTTCGACTTGCAGTCATTAGTCGGAGTAGTCGAAAATCGATAAAAATCATCAATCCTGACTAATAACTGCCGTCAACTGTCAACTGTCAACTGTCAACTGTCAACTGTCATGAGTATATTTTTTCACGAACAACTTTACAGAACTTCCGCAGTGATGTCGCTGGTAAAAAATTTCCCGGTAACTGTGTGCGGCGCGGGCGCTTTGGGTGCGAATATTGTAGAGAGTCTGGCGCGATCGGGCTTTTGTCAGTTAAAAGTCATCGATCGCGATCGCATCGAAGAGCGCAACCTTTCCACTCAACCCTACTATCGATCGGACATCGGCGCATTCAAAGCCAAAATTCTCGCCAACAACCTGTACCGCGCTTTGTCAGTCAGCATTGACGCCCACTCCAAAGAATTGACACCCGCCAATGTCGATCGGCTGCTTGCCAACAGCGCCCTGGCGATCGATACTTTTGATAACAGCATCGGGCGGCAAGCAGTCAAAGACTACTGTGCGAGTGTCTCAATTCCGTGCGTGCACGTCGGATTAGCCGCCGATTACTCCGAAATAATTTGGAACCAACACTATCGGGTGCCGACCGCGGCGAATGATGACGTTTGCGATTACCCGCTGGCGAGAAACTTGGTAATGCTGACAGTTTCTGTAGCCTGCGAAGTAATTGTTACCTTTGCTGCAACCCAAGAGCAACAAAATTTAACTTGCACGATCAAAGATTTTGCAGTAAAGCCACTTATATTGTAGAATGTCGGTTGACTGTTGCCAGAAACCCGGTCGATCGAGATTGGACGCCTCCATCCCATAAACCCGGTTTCTCACTCTCAAACAATTGTCAGTCGATTTTAGATTTTAGATTTTAGATTTTAGATTGACTTGCAGCATTGAATCTGGGAGCTTGAACAAAAGTCTAAAATTTTGGGATCGTCCACGACTTTAGTCGGTGGCTTGTACCCGTTTCTTGCGAGTCAAACTTGCAGAAAACGCTTAAGAAAATCAACAGGGAAAGTATGGTTGGATCGCAGACTTTTTATTATTTACTAGCAATTCTCGGCATATTAGTTTTGACTGGCGCCAATGCAGCCACTTATTCTGGCAGCAGCAGCGCAGTTTGCCCCACTAATGATTGCCACGAACCCGAAGTCCGTTACCATAAAAGGATTTTAAAACACGGATCGAGAGGGGAAGATGTGAGAAAACTGCAAAAATTGTTGAACGCCCGGGGTGTGTGTCCAGAACCGATCGCACTTGATGGCATCTTCGGTAGAACAACCCTAGATGCAGTGAAAATATTTCAGCGGGAAGCCAACCTTCCTGTAGACGGAATTGTGGGAGGCAAAACTTGGGACAGACTGTTTACCAGTTCGTAAATTTAAGTACCAGAAAACAGTAGTTCCTAATTCATCATTGTCAATCATTAATCGCTGCGGTTTGTAGTTGTGCAGAGAGTCTATTTTGTGCAACTACAGACACATAAATTGCAATCAAGAATCAATCGGACACGAGATTGCTAATGAATGAAGTTTTAGATTTTTGGTTTGGTCGATCGCAATCTCCAGAGTTTGGCAAAGTTCAAAAGAAGTGGTTTGAGAAAGATGCGGATTTTGATACGGAAGTGCGATCGCGCTTTCTTTCACAATACGAACTAGCAGCATCCGGTAAACTCGACTTCTGGCAAGAATCCCCAGAAAACTGCCTAGCATTAATCATACTGCTCGATCAATTTCCGCGCAATATGTTTCGCGAAAATCCCCAAGCCTTCGCCACAGACAGCAAAGCCTTAGCCGCCGCTCAACACGCTGTTAACAATAACTTCGATCGCGAATTGCTGACTGTACAAAAATGGTTTATCTACCTGCCTTTTGAACACAGCGAAAACTTAGAACACCAGCAAAAGTCTGTGGAATTATTTCGCCAACTCAGCGGCGAACCTGACAGCGAATCAGTCATTGATTTTGCAGTGCGGCATTTTAAAATAATCGAGCGTTTTGGGAGATTTCCCCACCGCAATCAAATTCTCGGACGCGAAACAACTCCAGAAGAAGGAGAGTTTTTGAGACAACCTGGTTCGGGATTTTAGGGCGATCTTAAAACCTTTAGGCTACTTGCTGTATCAACTAGATAATGGTATAGTTATGAGGAATACCCGACTGCCTTCAAAGTAAAAAGCACTGACTGCAATTAATAAAAAAAATAGTGATAGGACATACGCATGGGAGCAATTTTTACACTATTTGTGGGTGTAAGGTGCGCAGTGCGCACCCTACAGATAGTGTCTGTGCGTAAGTCTTGAGTGATTTTCGGCTAACATTTAGTAAGGTGCGAAGTGCGCACCCTACAGATAGTGTCTGT